>NZ_QBAW01000003.1 GCF_009689985.1 Helicobacter pylori
CACTTTTAAAATCTATCGCAAAGCTTATCAAAAATCCTTACCTTTGTTGCGCGCCATAAGGAGATGGGTTAAAAAATAAGGTGCATTTTAAGATTGGTTAAGAAATTGGAGCGCTATTTTAAAATGCGCTAACGCTTCTTTTTTGAGCGTGGGGTTTTTGAGCATGTCCTCTAAAGCATGGGTGCTTAAAAAATGTTTTGTTTTTAAAGACACGATACGCCCAAAGGATTCTTCTTTAGAAAGGTTTAAAAGGCGTTTGGGCAAAATCTCGCCAAATACCACAATGACTTTTGAAATGCTGTTGTCTAATTGCCAGGTTAAATGGAATAGACATGCGTTGATTTCTTCTTCTAAATTAAGGCTGTTAGAGTCGCATTTAAGGAGCGATAAAATACTGCAATCTTTTAAGGGGAAGTTAAAAACTTTTTGGATAATGCTCTCTAACATGGTCGCTTTTAAATTGTTTAAGAAATTCAATTGGCTATCCAGCATGGGGGTTAGCGTGATGAAAGTGAGCTTGGAAGTGGGATTAAAAAGCCCGATCACCGGTTTTGAATTTTGATGGCGTTTGCACAGATTGCAATTTTCTATGCTCTCATAAACTTGTTTGTTAAGAGGCTTATTTTGGGGCTTATTAAGGTTGGTATTCGTGTAAGTTTCGCCCAAAAGACGCTCCATATAAAGGAAGCGTAAAATTTGAAGGCGTGAAAGTTGCAAAGCGTTCAGTCTTTATGCTTTTTGAAAGCGTGAGGGCTTAGCATGTTTTCTGGCTTGAAAATATCGTCCAGTTGTTCTTTAGTTAAGATTTTCTTTTCTAAAGCGATGTCATAGATAGAGCGATCGCTTTTTAAAGCTTCTTTAGCGATCATAGCGGATTTTTCATAGCCGATATGAGGGTTTAGCGCGGTAACAATGCCAATGCTGTTAAAGACATAATCGTGGCAAATCTTTTCATTAGCCGTGATGCCTTCCACGCATTTAGTCGTTAAGGTTTCAATTGCACGCCCTAAAATCACAAAGGAATGGAAAAGCTTATAAGCGATAACCGGCTCAAACACATTGAGTTGCAATTGCCCTCCTTCTGCGGCTAACGCTACGCTCAAATCATTCCCAATCACCGCAAAGCACACCTGATTGACCACTTCAGGGATCACCGGATTGACTTTACCGGGCATAATAGAGCTACCCGGCTGCATTTTAGGCAAATTGATTTCATTCAGCCCGGCTCTAGGGCCTGAGCTAAGCAACCTTAGATCGTTACAGACTTTAGAGAGTTTGACCGCAATACGCTTTAACACCCCACTCACTTGCACATACGCCCCCGTGCTTTGAGTGGCTTCTATCAAATTATTAGCCATGACAAAGGGGCGGCCCGTTACTTCTTGGATTTTCTTTTCAATCAAACTGCGATAATCCGGGTGCGAATTGATCCCTGTGCCAATAGCCGTGCCGCCTAAATTAAGCTCTCTTACCCAATTCCTAGCGTCTAAAACCTGCTCAATATCCCTATCAACCATCAAAGCGTAAGTTTCAAACTCTTGACCTAAAGTCATAGGCACAGCGTCTTGAAGCTGGGTGCGCCCCATTTTAATCACATGAGCGAATTCCTTAGCTTTTTGAGCGAAAGCGTCCCTTAAAGCCTTCATGGGAGCGACTAAATTACTCAAACGCTCATAAATCGCAATTTTTAACGCGCTAGGATAAGCGTCATTGGTGGATTGAGAGCGGTTGACATGGTCGTTTGGGTGGCAAAATTGATACTCACCCTTTTGATGCCCCATGTATTCTAAAGCCAAATTAGCAATCACTTCATTCATGTTCATGTTCGTGCTTGTGCCAGCCCCCCCTTGAATCATATCCACAATGAATTGATCATGGTATTTGCCATCAACCAACAAATCGCACGCGTGGCAAATCGCAATTTTAAGCTTTTCATCAATCAAGCCTAATTGCGCGTTCGCTAAAGCAGCCGCTTTTTTGACTTGAGCAAAAGATTTGATAAAAACAGGATAACTGCAAAGCTTGTCGTTGGTGATGAAAAAATTTTCACTCGCTCTTAAAGTCTGGATCCCATAATAAACTTCATCGCTAATTTCCATTTGCCCAATGAAATCATGCTCAATACGCATAAAAGCTCCTTATGTAATAATTGAAAAATATTCTAGCTATTGTAACCAAATCTTAGATTATTTTTCTTTTAAACGCAACACTTTTGCCCCTAAAGCGTTGATTTTATCCTCTAATCTCTCATAACCCCTATCCAAGTGGTAAATCCTATGCACCCTACTCACACCCTTAGCCACTAATGCGGCTAAAATGAGAGCCGAAGAAGCCCTTAAATCAGTCGCCATCACATCGCTCCCGGTAAGCTCTGTGGATCCGCTAATGGTAGCCACATTCGTTTTTAGGCTGATATTAGCCCCTAAGCGTTGCAATTCGCTTGCATGCATGAAGCGGTTTTCAAAAAGCGTTTCTTCAATCACGCTCGTCCCCAAACACTGCGTGGCTAACGCCATGAATTGCGCTTGCATGTCTGTGGGAAAGCCTGGGTATTCTTTCGTGGTGATTTCAAAGGCTTGGCGTTTTTTGGCCGGATAAATTTCTATAGAATTTTCTTGAATGTTTAGCGAAAAACCAATTTCTATAAGCTTATCGGTGATCGCTTGAAGATGGTTAGGGATGATACGATTGATTTTAAGCTGGCTGTTAGTGATAGCCCCCACGCACAAATAAGTGCCTGCTTCAATCCTATCGGGTATGATTTGAATGTCTTTTAAATTTAAAGCGTCGCTTTCTACCCCCCTAATCTTTAACTCGCTGCTGCCAACGCCCTCAATTTCTACCCCTCCACTCTGTAAAAACGCGCACAATTGAGCGATTTCTGGCTCTTTAGCGGCGTTAATGATGCGCGTGATCCCTTTAGCAAGGCTTGCTGCCATGAGGGCGTTTTCTGTGCCTGTAACGCTGATTTTATCAAATAAAATATCATTCCCTTTCAAGCCTTTAGGGGCTTTTGCGTGGATATAGCCTTGCTCAATTTTGATTTCAGCCCCTAATTGTTGCATCGCTTTTAGGTGCAAATCCACAGGCCTTGCTCCTATAGCGCACCCACCGGGCAAACTCACTAAGCATTCTTTAAAACGCGCTAATAAAGGGCCTAAAACCAAAATGGAAGCGCGCATTTTACGCACCAAATCGTAAGTGGCTTCGGTGTGGCGCAAAGATTTAGCGCTGATTTGGAGCGTGCTAGGATCAAGCCATTCTAAGTTAGCGCCTAAATTTTGCAACAATAACGCCATCGCCTTTATATCCACCACTTGGGGCAAGGATTTGATTTTGACTTCTTGGCGGCTTAAAAGCGCGGCGGCTAAAATGGGGAGCGCGGAATTTTTCGCCCCTGAAATTTCTACCCCCCCTTTTAAAGTGACTTGTCCTACAATCTCTAAAAAATCCAATTCTATCCTTTTTCTTTTTTATTCTTAAGGGCTAAGCCGGTAGCGTTAGCGATTTTTTGCGCATGATTAGGGTTAGCGTTTTCTAATTCTTGCCCAAAATTAATAGCGTCTTCTAATTCAAAAAATTCTGAAGCGACTAAATTTTGGATCGTTTCTAGCCACAGAGTTTCTTTGTCTTTGGGGCAATTTTTAAAACGCTCATTAAAGCTGTTTTTAAGTTTTTCTAAAGCTGGCACGCTTTTAAGGTTTTTGATTTGTTCGCTCAAATCTTCTAAAGAGAGGCTTTTATTAGGAAGATTTTGCTTTAAGGGGGGGCGAGAAAGCCTCCAAGCAAGCCCCACCAATAATACAGGGAGCAAGCATACAAAGA
Source organism: Helicobacter pylori (assembly GCF_009689985.1). NCBI lineage: Bacteria > Pseudomonadati > Campylobacterota > Epsilonproteobacteria > Campylobacterales > Helicobacteraceae > Helicobacter > Helicobacter pylori. The sequence continues at coordinate 3,826 of NZ_QBAW01000003.1, forward strand.
GGATCAAATACATGTAAGCATAATACGCTAAATTGCCCATGTTGATAAGATTTATAAGCGTTTTTTATAATAAGCGTTACTCGCTTCAATATAGCCTTCCACACTCCCGCAATCGTATCGTTTGCCTTTGAATTGGTAGGCGATGATTCGTTTTCTTTTGGCTTGAATGAGTAAGGCGTCTGTGATTTGGATTTCATTGTTTTTACCCGGTTTCGTCTCGCTTAAAATTTCAAAAATATCCGGGGTTAGAATGTAGCGCCCTATCACGGCTAGATTGCTTGGGGCGTCTTCTTGGCTTGGTTTTTCCACCATGTCTTTAATCTCATACACCCCCTCTTCTAACCATTCGCCCCTAATCACGCCGTATTTTGAAACTTCTTCTAGCGCCACCTCTTCAATGGCCACAATGGAGCATTGGTATTTTTGATACAATGAAATCATTTGCTTTAGCACGCTTGGATAATCATGGCTTATGCATAAGTCATCGGCTAAAATCACCGCAAAAGGCTCATTGCCTATGAGGGCTTCTCCGGTTAAAATCGCATGCCCTAAGCCTTTCATTTGTTTTTGGCGCACATAGGAAAAACAGCATTTTTCTATAATGTTACGAATGCTTTTTAGGGCGTTTTCTTTGTTAGTGCCTTGGATTTGATGCTCTATTTCATAGCTCGTGTCAAAATAATCTTCTAAACTGCGCTTGTTTCTGCCTGTAACAATCGCCATCACTTCACAGCCTGCTTCCATCGCTTCCTCTACAGCGTATTGGATTAAAGGTTTATCCACAATGGGCAGCATTTCTTTAGGAATGGTTTTAGTGATCGGCAAAAAGCGCGTGCCGTAGCCAGCGGCAGGAAAAAGGCATTTTTTAATCATGGTTTGTCCTTTGAGTTAAGAGTTTGTTCTAAAAATGCATCAACAGGGATGAAATTCCCAAAAATTTCTTGATAAATCAAGTAATTGAGCATGACCCTAAAGCCATACAAACGGGTTTCGCTATAAGGCATAAGCTCCATGCTAAGCCATGGCTCAAAATGATTTTTTTCTTTAAATCGTTTGGAGCTTTCTAGCCACCTCCTTAAAAACCCAGGCCCAGCGTTATAAGCGTAGGCGACAAAAAGGGGGTGGTTGAATTCTTTTTTTAGATGGTTCAAGTAATAATTACCAAATTTGAGAGCGATATTGGGGTTAAACATGTCGTTTAGATCAACATTATCCATGCCAAGACTTTTAGCGAAAGGCCCTACATTAAAGGGCATGATTTGCATAAGCCCCAGAGCGAAGGAGCGTGAAATGACTGCCGGAAGCAAGAAACTTTCTTGCCTAGCGATCGCATACGCCATAGCCTTTTCATCAATATTTTGCCATTCAATAATGCCTTCATAAGGGGATAAATAATAATAAATCTTGTCTTTATTGCGTTGGCTTAAAAGATAGGTCAATTCAGGGGCGCTTTTTTCATAATACAAGCTTTTTAGCATCGCATTAAACGCGTCTTCGCCTTTCAAACTCAAGGTTTTTTCCTTAAAAATTTGCCACGAAAAAGGGTCACAAGTGTTAAAAGGAGGGTCTTCTTGGCTTAAATTTTGGATGTGAGAAATGATGCGATAACTGGGCGTGGTTTGGAGCTTGCGACTCGCATAAAGACTATAAAGGTTTAAGGCAGGGCTTTGTGAAAGGCGTTCCAAAGTTTTTTTCTTTTTAGAGACTAGATACTGCCAAAAAACCGCTCTGTCTTTTGAAAAATCATCGTCTTTAACCACCGCTTCTGAGCGTTCAAAATACTTGAGCGCTTTAGAGGGTTTTTTACGCAAGATTTCATTAATCCCTAGGATAAAAAAGGTTTGCGCGTTGCTGTGGGTAGCGTTAGTTTTAGTGAGAGCGTCTTTAAAATGATCCAATTTAGGATCTAAAATAACCTGATAGATCAAGCGGTTAAACGCCGGGTAATCTTCATCTAAAAGGCGGTTTAACTCTTTAATAGGGATATGTTTTTCAAAAATTTGGAGCTTTTTTTCATAACTCAAATGGTTGAAAAGTGCACTAAACACTTGCACATTAGCCTTAAATAAAGAAGCGCTCACATTCTTACTTTGCAAAATTTCTAATTCTTCATAAAGAACGGGGTAAGCCTCTTTGATTTTAATTTGTAAGGGCTTAAGGGTTTGAAGGGGGATTTTATCAAAATCTTTGATTTTTGATTTTAAAGCGATAGCGATACAGCTATTTTGGAAAGTGTCTGTTGTTTCTAACATGCTTTCTAGGGTAATTTGCTTGCAATAAATATCTTCAGGCAATTTAACATCAGGGCTTTTTTCTGCATTGTCTGAGTCTTTTTCTTGCATGGCCTTTTGTAGGGCGTTATTTTTATTTTGAGTCAATTCATAGGCTTTTTTAGCGTTTTCTAAAGTGGTTTTTTTATCGCTAATATAGCGCCATAAATAATAATCCCTAACAATCCCGGCGGGCTTTCTTTCTAAATCTTTTAAACTCAACTCGGTTTGAGAAAAACCAACGCCAAGCACACCCATAAAAAATAAAATAAAAAAACGCATGATTTTCTTTAAAGGCTTTTGGCGAGCATAAAAAGCCATTGGATGAGGGTTAAATCTAAAAATTTCAAAACGATGACCACCACTAAAGGAGCGAAATCCAACCCGTTAAACACCAGCTTGAATTTAGAGCGTAAAAAATAAAACACCGGCTCACACAAGCGAGCGAGGATTTGCATGATGGGGTTATTGGGGTTAGGTTGCACAAAGCTAATGAGTGAATAAATGATGACCACCCACATATAAATCGTAATAAGCGAGCCTAAAATCACCGCTACCGCATTAATAAGAGTGGAAAATATCATGCTTTGAGCCTTAAAACTTCTTGATAATGGCTTTGGATATAGGGGAAAATCAAAGGCAATTCAACGCCATGCGAGTTCCCGGTTAAAAGGATGCGTAAAGGTTTGAAAAAATCCTTACCCTTAAGCTGGCTTAATCGCATGGCTTCCTTTTTAAAACTTTCAAAATCCTTATACGCTTGAAAATCCATGCTTTTTAGAGCGTTAAAAAGCGCTAAACAACGCTCTTTAAAATCTTCGTTTTCGTAAGTTTTAACAACATCTTTTGGCTCTAAAAACAACGAAATTTTTTCTCTCAATTCTAAAAGCGTGCCGCATTCTTCTATAAACAATCTTAAAAGCCCTAAGAGGTTTTTATCTTTTATCAAAGTGAGTTCTAATAACTTGTCATCGTCTAAAAGCTTTAAATGCTCGTGGTTTAAGTGTTTTAAATATTTTAAATTAAAATGAGCCGGGGAGCTGGAAAGATTTTCTAAATCAAACCATTCTATCGCTTCATCAAGGCTGAAAACTTCCTTAGGCACTTTATTACCGATAGTGATGAGATAATTCACAATAGCCTCCGGTAAAAACCCTTGATTCAAAAGCCATTTCACGCTGGAGGCTTCATCTCTTTTACTCATTTTTTTACCGCTTGTTTCGTCTAAAATAATGGGCAAATGCGCATAAACAATCGGATCGTTTGAGCCTAAAGCTTGCTGGATTAAAATTTGTTTAGGGGTGTTACTCACATGATCTTCGCCTCTAATAATCAGACTGATTTCATAGAGCAAATCATCGCATGCGCAAGCGAAATTATAAGTAGGGCTTTTATCCTGTCTTAAAAGCACAAAAGAATCCAATTCATCAGGTTCAAATTTCACTTCTTTTTTAATCGTATCATTGAAAGACACCGCATGATTTGGGGCTTTTAAACGCACCACAGGGGCATGACGCTTGTCTTTTTCTAAAGCCGCCCACTCGTCTAAATACCTGAAAGGGCGTTTTTCATTTTTGGCTTTTTCTTTTTCTCTTTCTAAAAACTCCGTGCTCGCATAACAATAAAACGCTTTATTTTCTTTCAGTAATTTTCCTGCCATTTCTCTGTGATAATCTATGTTATGGCTTTGATACACGAGCTTGTCCCAGCTTATCCCCATAAGCTTTAAGATCTCTAAAATTTCTTGGTCTTTGCCTTCAATGTTGCGCTCTTTGTCCGTGTCTTCAATGCGGATGAGAAAGGGTTTGTGTTGCTGTTTGGCCACAATGTAGTTAAAAATGGCTGCCCTTAAATTCCCTATATGCATATCTCCTGTAGGCGAAGGTGCAAAACGAAGCATAAAAACCCTTTATTGAAAAATAGTTTTTGATTATACCTAAAGAATACTTAATTGTGTTGTGGTGGTTTTGTTTTTATCAAACATGAACAAGCATCATTTAAGAGATTAGCGTTTGGCTAACGCCAAGCTCTTTATGGTTGGTTATCAAAAAGCCAAAAGCGTTTCTTATTCAATCACTTCATAAATAACTTCTGTCTTCCAGCGGGTTTTAGGGGTGATTTCTTGATTGCGATAACCAAAACTAGCCATTACCGATACCCCAAATTCCGCCGTGTTTAGATAGCCTTTTTTCTTTAAATAAGCCTCCACTTTTTCTTGATCATACCCTTCAATTGGGCAAGAATCAATCCCTAACATGGCCGCTGCCATCATCATGTTCGCCATTTGGATATAAGTCTGCTTGCTAGCCCAATCAAACAAGGATCGTTCGCTATTGAGTTTCATGTCGCTCTCTTGGAAATTTTTAATCATTTGAGCGAACCTAGAATCAGTGTCATAATCCCTTTTTTTAACCTCATGCATCACTTTTTTAACATAATCGCTGTCATAAGTAACGCCTTTTCGTGCAAGATAAATGACAAAATGGCTCGCTCCCTCTAAGCTAGAAAGAGCCCCCCAGGCCATCGGTTTTAAATCTTCTTTCATGCGTTCATTCTTTAATAAAAGCATTTTCCATGGTTCAAGCCCGAATGCAGAAAGGGCTAACCTCCCCACTTCAACCAACGCTTCCCAATCCTTTTGAGAAATACGGCGATTGGGATCGTATTTTTTCGTAGCGAATCGTTGGTGCTGTAAAGCAACCACTTGTTCTCTGTCCATTTTAATGTTCTCCTTTTTCTAAATAATGATAAACGGCTGCCATATCCATTTCGCCTAAACCGGATTTTTCCGCTTGAGAATAAAGTTCTTGCGCCTTGAATAAGAATGGCAATTCAATCGCCTCTCCTGCTTCATTGTTAGCTAAACGAATGTCTTTGAGCATGAGTTTCAAACTGAAAGCGGCCGGATAGCTATCTTGTAGCCACATGCCTTTTTTAGCTTGAAAGAGAGGCGAATTCATGCCAGATTGGCCAATAATTTGCAAAAACAACTCTGCATCAACCCCTAAATGTTTGGCTAATAGCAAAGCTTCTGAATAAGCAACCCCCATTTGAGCTAGAAGGCTGTTAATGGATAACTTGGCTCTTGCCCCTTGACCAACTTTTCCTAAATAAAAGGTTTGACTCCCTAAATGCGCGAAAATAGGTTTGAGTTGATCAACCCCTTCTTCATCGCCTGCCGCCAAAATCAATAACGCCCCAGCTTTAGCCACGCCAACCGATCCTGAAACGGGTGCTTCAAGGTAAGTTACTTGATGTTTTTGAGCGGTTTCTTCTAAAGATAAGCTTTCCAAAGGGGCGATAGTGCTCATATTCACCACAATTTTTTCAGACATCTGTTCCCAAAATTCTGGCACTAAAACAGCATCAATCGCCACTTTATCCGAAAGCATAATAAAAATCAGATCAACTTTAGCGGCTAAATCTATAGGGTTAGTATAAACCGCTACGCCTTTTTCTTTTAAGGGGACTGCTTTGCTCTCTGTTCGGTTATAAACCGACACTTCTAAATTTGCATCGTGCAAACGAGCCACCATAGGAGTTCCCATAGCCCCTAGTCCAATCCATCCGATTTTCATTCAATTCTCACTTATTAGCGTGAATACGCCACTAAACCATCTAACCAAACTTGATGGCCATTTAGCATCGCATTAGGCACAGATTTCGCTAAAGCTTTAGCAGGGACTCCTAACTGAGTTTCTTGGGTTAGAATACGCACACGATCATTATCTAATTTTTCAACTAGCCATGCGTGATAGGCTTCAAGATACTCATCGCCTTTAGCTTCATTCCAACCTCTCCAAGCCAAACGCAGTATGGTGTCTTTCAATTCAAACTCTTCCACTTGCGCTTCAATGAGAAAGCCAAAAGTTTCAAAACAAAAACGAGTCTTGTCTTTAAGAATGGTATTGTCTTGATGATACACATGAACATTCCCTGAATTTTTGTAATACTTTTCCCAATGGGATGCATCTCTTAAATGCTGTACCACTTTATTAAAATCCAAACCTTTGACAATGACTTCATTGGACACAAAATTATCAGTCTCTCCTGGTATCCATTTCTTAGGCCATTGAATCGCATTCATCGTTATCATGTTTTCTCTGTTTTTAATTTTTTCTGCCTATTGGCGAATGGTTTATAACATCATTAGGTAAATAATTACCCTTAACCCATTCAATCAGCCATTCTAAAGCGTTATTTTTAGGGTTAGCGATGACTAAATCTAAGCATGCGTTTAAAATTTCACCGATTTTTTGGTGCTGATAACCCAAACTTTGAAGCGCACCGCCCTTAATGGCTAAATGTTCTTTTTTAAAAGGCTCGTTAGAATCAAAGATTTCTTTTAACAAGCCTTTAATTTTTAAAGCGTGTTTGTGGTTTTTGAGCGCATAAAAATCTAAAGCCAAATTAAAAGGATCTAAATCGTAGTTTTTCAATAAAAATTTTAACTCTGTTTTGTCATGAATATTTAAAAAAGCTTTATGACATTCTTTGGCTTTGGAAAATAAAACGATCGTTTTTTTAGGGTAGCGTAAATTTTCTAAACTTTTTTGATGCTTAAAAAACCCCAATAATCTTAATTCCAGATTCAAAGGCGCGTTTTTTAAAAACCCTAAATTTTCTATTTTTTCTTGAATAACCAACTCCAAAATTTCTTGATATTCTTTAGCCACTTCATAGGCGTTTTTCCCCATAAGAAGCTTATTCAACTCGCTTTGTAAGCGTTCTTTAGAAAGGTGTTTTAACAAATCCTTACACGCAAAAACCGCTCTTTTGGTGCTTGCTGCTATCTTAAAGCCTAAAGTCGCACTAAATCGCAGCGATCTTAAAATCCTTAAAGCGTCTTCAAAAAACCTCAATCGCGCTTCCCCCACACATTCAATCGTTTGATTTTCAATCGCATTCTGCCCTTTAAAAGGATCGATAATCCCTTTTGTAGGGCTATAAGCGATCGCATTCATGCTAAAATCGCGCCGCTTTAAATCGTCTGTTAGATGAGTGCTAAAAACCAATTCTTTAGGCTTTCGGTGTTTGATATGCCCCTTTTCAATTCTAAAAGTTGTGATTTCATAGCTCTGATGGTTCTTAAGAGCCGTGATCGTGCCATGTTTGATACCGGTTTCTAGAACCCTAAAATCGTGCTTTAAAAGAAGCTCTTTACTTTCATTGACTAAAGCGTTTGAAGTTAAATCGTAATCTTTTGGGGTAATGCCCATCAAACAATCGCGCACGCACCCCCCTACCAAGTAAAGCTCATAAGGGGATTTTTCATAAATGTCAAACAATTCTTTTAATTCTTTTTCTAACTCAAACACGCTTTTTACTCTTAAAATTTCTTTGTGTTATTATATCTTTTTAGAATTTTTAAGGAATTTTGATGGAACAAGAAATTTGCGTGATCGGTTTTAGTGGCGGGCAAGATAGCACCACTTTAGCCGTATGGGCGAAAAAGCGTTTTAAAAAAGTCTGTTTAGTGGGGTTTGATTACGCGCAAAAACACTCTGTGGAATTAGAATGCGCTCAAAAAATCGCTTCTCTTTTACAACTCCCTTATGAAATCATCCCATTAGATTTTTTAGAGAATATCACCCACTCCGCGCTTTTTAAAAACTCTAACGATTTAATAGGGCATTCGCATGCGCAAAATAAAGATTTACCCAATTCTTTTGTGCCTAATCGTAACGCTATTTTTATCACCCTTTTGCATTCTTATGCGCAAAAACTAGGGGCTAGCAACATCGCTTTAGGGGTTTCGCAAGCGGATTTTAGCGGCTATCCGGATTGTAAAGAAGATTTTATTAAAAGCATCGAGCATGCCCTAAATTTAGGCTCAAACACAGCGATTAAAATCGTAACGCCTCTAATGTTTTTAAATAAAGCACAAGAATTTCAAATGGCTAAAGATTTAGGGGCTTTGGATCTAATCATCAAAGAAACGCACACCTGCTATCAAGGAGAGCGAAAGATTTTGCATGCTTATGGCTATGGCTGCGATAAATGCCCAGCATGCCAATTGAGAAAAAAAGGCTTTGAAGAGTTTCAAGCTAAGGCTTTGTTTCAATAAAGCGTTGGTAAAAATACTCAAAAGCGTTTTTTAAGACAAACAATCAAAGAGCGACAAAAAGTGCATTTTTAATGTTTGCGTCTAAAAGTATATGTATAGTTAAGATAAACGCTCACCACTCTTTTATAATCCAATTTATCCCCATAATTATCGCTATAGTAATTGACTTTAAACGCTGGCACTTTAACCCCTAATTCAACACTAGAACCTCCAAGATAGATTTCATCACCATAGCGATCAATATCGTATTCATCACTACTAAAACGAACGCCAAATTTCCCTTGTAACTGAAAAATCGTGCGGCTCTTGACTTGATTGAAAGGGGTGAGATTGTTACTTGCAAACCAAGTGCTAGCCCCTATATCCATGCCAATTACAAGTCCTGAAGATTTTCTGATTACATGCCTTGATGCTCTTTTTAATGTGTTAGCGTCTAGCGTTCTGCCGGTCATATCTTTGTAAAATATAGAGAGCCCTTTTACCCTTCGTTCAACATATTCTTGGGACACTCGTTTATCGTTAGTCCAATTAATGAGTAAATCCGTATTGAAACCATAGGGTAAAAAAGCTATTAAACCGCTGCCAGGAACAGAACCAACACCACCAAGTTGGTAACCGAAAAAAAGAGAGTGCCTAAACCCTATAATCCTTTTTTTACCCAAAAAATATTTATACCCCAAGCTGAGTTCATTGAAAATACCGCCCGACCCGCCATTTCCTGCGAATCGGCTAGCGATTTTGTTTGAATCTTTCACTGCATTTAAGGCGTTTTGTGCATCTCTTATGGCTTTTGTGTTTTGTGTTGTAGGGAATAATGAATTTTTTGCGTTATTGATCGCTTGATTTAAGGCGTTTTCTGCTGAAGCTTTTTCGCCGATGCTGCCTTGTCCTTGAATATAGCTTCCTTCTGCAAAATTCAAACCTAAATAAAATCCGTTCCTTTCAGCGTGGAGCCAAAACGAGAGAAAGAGAGAGAGTAAGAGAGCTTTTTTCATGGTTTCTCTTTGGTTTAAGATTTGATATTATGATTAGGTATTTTATCATAAAAATAAGATTTTAGATTGGGTTTTAATGAAAAACAAAATTAAAATGAAACAGCCACAAAACCACCGCTTAATCAACATTAAATTAAAAACATGTTAATCTTTGGTTATTTTTAAATTTAGGAAAACCCATGCATCAAAACAATAAAACTTTTTTACCCAACCAATCCGCTCATCTTTCTAAAGTCATTCTTTTTTTAAACACTGGCTTTTTAGCCTATCTGTTAAGCGCTTGTGGGGCGAATGTGCCTATAGAAGAAGTGATAGTTAAAGATCCTAAAGAAACCAAAGCCCAAGAAGTCGCCAGAGAAGAAAAAGCCATCCAGCAAGAAAACGCCATCATTGATGCGCGCACCACGCCTTTAATCAATCGTTTCACTAATTATAACGCTTATGGCTCTTTAAACGGCTTCTACAATTCAGTGGACAACCTCAATTCGCCCATGCAAAACGGGATGTATGGAGGCTATTACATGCCTTATTATTACATGCCCTATGGTTTCATGCCTTATGGGTCTGGTCTTATGCCTTATGGGCCTTATGGGTATGGAGCGCCTGGATACTTCCCTTACGTTTTTTATTGATTAGCTTAAAACAGCTTGCGCTAAACAATAAGCGTGTTGGTGTTTTTGCTCAAACGCACTTATGTTTTCTAATGGTTGTTTCTAACATGCTAGGGTGGTGTGGTAGAAAAAGACTATATAAGAGGAGATCTTATGCGTATAATTAAAAGTTTATTTCTTGTATCGTTTGTGGCTTATAGTAGTGCGTTCGCAGTGAATTTAGAAACCGAAACTAAAAGCGACAAAAAAAGCAGTAAAAAGTTTTACGAACTCCATAAAAACCATGGGTTAGAAACCGAGACTAAAAACGACAAAAAGCTTTATGATTTCACTAAAAATAGTGCTTTAGAAGGCATAGATTTAGAAAAAAGCCCTACCCTTAAAAGCCATAAAAAAAGCGACAAAAAGTTTTACAAACAACTCGCTAAAAACAATATCGCTGAAGGGGTGAGCGTGCCGATTGTTAATTTCAATAAAGCTCTGTCTTTTGGGCCTTATTTTGAAAGGACTAAAAGCAAAAAAACCCAATACATGGACGGCGGGTTGATGATACACATCCGCTTTTAAGCCCTTATTCATAATCCAAAAACGCATGCGTTTTAAGGGTTAGGGTTTTAGGGAAATATTGCACAAACAAATCCAAAAACACTTTTTCGCCAAAGAAACCCCCAGCGATCGTTACTTCTTGAACGCTAAAATTCTGTGCGTTATCCCAAATGAAATTCCCTAAAAACTCCGCTAAAGAGTCCAAAATCCCCAGACTCAAGATTTCATTTTCCACGCCTGCGAGCCTGAAACTCATCGCGCTATGCATGACTTTTGAAAAGTTTAAAGCCATTTTAAAAGAATCGTCTTTAAGGATTTTATAATCAATCCTAGGGCCTTTAGGGCGTAAGCATTCTTTAGCCAAAGAAATAACGCTTTGAGCGCAAAAATCCTCGCTATAACCCAAAACAAACCCTAAAATGCGAAAAAAATCCAATAAATTCGCGCCCCCTAGCTGGTATTTAGAAAGCTCTAAAATGCGCGCGTAAAAATTAGGGAATTTAGTAGCGTAGTTTTGTAGCATTCTAGAGGCTTTTTCATCTTGTTTGAGGAGGTTAAATATTTGATTGAAATCAAAACTAACGCTTAAGAGCGTTTTTAAAGAACCATTAGCATGTAATAACAACCTTGTAGGGTGCTTGAAACTAAAATACAAAACGATAGAATTGGGGGTTGCGCTTAAAAACTCTAGTTCATCTTTAAAGGGAAGGGTAGAAAAATTGTTTTCTAGCACGAATTTTTTAGTGGGCGTGATCAAGCGTTTAGGGGTTTTAAAAAGCGCTTCATAATGCAACAGCGCTTCACAAGAACGGCTTTCATGCATAAAAACAAATTCTATCCCCTCATCTTGTAAAATATGGCACAATAAATTCAATATGGGGTCAAAGGGTAGTTGGGCTATGATTTCATCGTTTTTAAAAGTGTCCTTAAACACGCTTTTTAATGGGGCTTTGATAGAGGGTTTTTCCAAACTGGCTAAATATTTAGCGTCCTCTAAAGGCAATTTAGTGCAGGTTAAAACGCTAGAAAGATCGCTAAAAATAACGCTTGGAGAGGGATTTTTTAAAGAAAGGGATAATGCCCCTCTAGAAGTGAAAATAGGGATAAAATCTTGTGTTTTGAGCATGCCTTTTAATTGGGTTAAGCAATCTATAAGCTCTTTAGGGCTATGGATCACATCTCCTTTAAAAGCGGTGTTTTTGATAAAACCTAACGCATTGGCATACAAAGATGAATTTTTGTCTAAAAAATCTTGATGCTCTTTAGCGTTCATAAAAAGGGGCTTTGAAAGGCTTGTTGTTTGGAAAAGATTTTCATCTAAAGGCTCTGTGATTTCTTTTAAAGACAAAAAGCTAAAATCTAAAGAAAAGGGCAGAATTTCGCTTAATTTTTGCGCGAACTCTAAAGTGATCTCAGCGCTCGCTTGGAGGTAGAAAGAAGTGGTATTATCCTTATAAATGCTATAAAAACGCGCTTGCAAATGGAATGCCATTTGCTCTAAAAGGGGCGTAAAAATTAGGCTTATTTTTTCATTAACGCATTTAAAAAGAAAAACAAACGCCAATTCAAAAACCCTTATAAGAGAGTTCAGCGATACAATCTAGGGCGATATGATCGGTGCGTTGCATTTTAACCCCCCATGCGTTGAGTCGGGTTTCTATGGCTTTTAAGGCTGTTTCTAAAGCGTTTAACATTTCGCTTGAGAGCTTGAAAGTGGTCTCGCTCCCTATCACAAAAGGCACAAGCCCTACGATAAAAGTTTTAGGCAAATCCCCTAAAAACTCCGTGAGCCTTAAAGTGTGCAGCATCTCCACTTCATGCGCGCTCCCAGCCCATGTGATTTCTTTAGGAGCGTCCTTAAAATCAAAGGCATAAACTGATCCTATCTCAACGCCTTTAGCGCTCACGCAATCTAAAATCAAGACCTTTTCATACGAAGTGATTAAAGGAATGAGTTGCTGAGCCATAGTCCCCCCATCCACAATATCCACGCTAGGGAAAAAAGAAAAATTCTTTTTGAGGTAGTGGGCTAGATGCACCCCAATCCCTTCATCGCCAAAAAGGATATTTCCAATGCCTAAAATTAGGATTTTTTGACTCATTCTTTGGTATAACCATAGCCATTAATCATAGAATCCGCCCCTGAACTATCATACCGGATAGAATGGAAAAACACCATATAAACATGCACAGGGACAAACAAAATAAACCCCCAAGTCGCTAAGTGGTGGATAAAACGCACATTCGCTAACCCCCCACAAAGCGCTTCAAACCACTTAAAAGCGTTTGCTAAAAACGCCCCAAGCCCCGCATGATAGACATTATAATACAGCACTATCCCGCTCAAACTCATCAATACGATCAAAACAACCAAAGTGAAATAAGCCACGAGTTGGATAGGGTTATACGCTCCTTTAGTGTGGGTTTTGCCGCTGATAAGAAAATACGCTTTCATCTGATCTATCCATGCTTTTGGGCTTAAAAGTTGGCTGAAACTCCTGCGTTCCATTAAGCTTTCTTTAGTGAAAAAAAGATAGGTTCTAAAGATTAATGCGCTAATGAGTAAAAACCCAAACATGACATGAAAAGAGCGCACATAAGCTTGTAAAAGATACACCCCTTTATAAAAGCTGGAATTAGGCTGCAAAAAAGGGTAAGCGATGTAAAAACCTGTAGCGATTAAAGTAAAAATACTCAAAGCCCTAACCCAATGGAAAAAGCGCACAAAACCCGAATACTCTTTGTGTAAAACGACCTTATTCATTTTATCCATGCGTAACCCTTTTTAAAATTTAGTGAAATTAGGCTCTACTTTAAACTCGTTTAAAGACTGCCCTTTAAAATCCATCACATGCACTGAGCATGCGATGCATGGGTCAAAAGAATGGATAGTCCTAATGATTTCTAAAGGCTGGGTTAAATCAGCGATTTTAGTGCCAATCAAGCTCATTTCATAAGCCCCCCTTTGATTTTTAGAATCTCTAGGCCCTGCATTCCAAGTAGAAGGCACCACCGCTTGATAATTTTCCACCACGCCGTTTTTAATACGCACCCAATGGCTTAGCATGCCCCTTGGCACTTGACCAATGTAGCGCCCTTTATATTCTTGATTTTTATCAATGTGATAAGGAGCGCAAGTGCTTTGATCGCTTTTTAGGTTTTCCACTAACGCATCAAACGCCAAAAGGCCATTATCAGCGATTGTCTTAGCTTCAATACACCTTGCAGCCGTGCGCCCAAGCGTTGAAAACAACGCTTCTAAAGGCAGTTTAGTGTCTTTTAAAAACTTAGTAGCCACTTCAGTAACATAAGGGTTTTTCGCCGCTAAACCTACCACTACAGAACTTAAAGGGCCTACTTCCATGGGCTTACTATCGTATCTGGGCGATTTTATCCAGGAATATTTATTTTGAGTGTCAAGCACTTTAGCAGGAATGATTTTATTTTCAATCCCCACGCTCTCGCCGTCTTTTAAACCGGTATAATGTGGGTTAGTTTGCCCGTCATAAGGGTGGAGTTGCACTTCTTTAGTGTCTTCGTATTGATACCAAGAATGCGTAACTTCTTCTTTAATCAAACTCTCATCAATGGGGTGCAGTTTGGAAATATCGCCATCAAGCACCACCCCACTACTCAAAAGGTATTTATCCCTCCCAAGCAACACTTCTTCATAAGCGATAAAATTCCTTAAGCCACAGCCTTTAATAACGGACGGCTCATTAGCGAACATTTCGCCCGCCATCACCAAATCTGGGTAGTAAGCATGGTTGATAAAATGAGCCACCACTTCAAACTTGCTCTTCCATTCAGCCAATCTTGTCGGATCCAATATATCCATAACGCTCGTAACACCCCCCACCGTTAGGCTTTGTGGGTGAGGCTGTTTGGCCCCAAAAATAGCGGTCATTTTCGCCGCTTCCCTTTGGATTTCTAAAAGCTTGAGGTAGTGGCTTAAGACGATTAAATTTTGTTCTGGGCTTAAACGATAGGTTTTATGCCCATAATAGCCGTTATTAAAAGGCCCTAACGATCCACCTTTAGCGAAATCGCTCAAGCGTTTTTGAACCGCTTTTAATTCAGGCGCACCGGTATTGATAGGATAAGGGCTGTATTTGAAAGAAAGTTTTGCCGCTTGAATGGGATCGGCTTTTAAAGCGCTCATAATATCGCACCAATCAAGCCCATGCAAAGTATAGAAATGCACCACATGATCATGAAAAAGCAACGCCATGTTCATCAAAGATCGCACCAATTGCGCGTTTAATGGGGGGGTGATGCCTAGAGCGTTTTCTACCGCCGTGATACCGGCTTTATAATGCGAATAAGTGCATACCCCACAAATCCTTTGAGCGATAAAGCCTGCATCTCGTGGATCTCTGCCTTTAATGATCGTTTCTAGCCCTCTAAAAAGCGTAGAAGAAGAAAACGCATCAGTGATCACATTATCATCATCTACGATCACTTCAATCCTTAAATGCCCCTCAATCCTAGTGATAGGATCGACTACGATTTTTTTTGACATGTTAATCCCTTACTCTTTGTTTTTGATCGCTTTAGAAAGGAGCGCATGCGCAACAATCCCAATAGCGGTTGCACTAAGCAAAGTTGTGCCGACTTTATCGGCCACTTTATCAGCCCCTAAGCCATCAAAAGCGGTTTTAATGGAGCGATTCGCCAAAGGCTCTTCAAAAGGACTCATCGTATCCCAAAAATTAGGCTCAGAACACCCTATGCACCCATGCCCTGCGCCTATGGGCCAAGAGGTGTGTGAATTGAAGCGGAGTTTGGAGCAATTGTTGAAAGTGTAAGGCCCTTTACAGCCCATTTTATACAAACAAAAGCCCCTTTTAGCGTTTTCATCGCCAAAATGCTCCACAAATTCGCCCGCATCAAAATGCCCTCGCCTTTCGCACAAATCATGGATCCTGTTCCCATAAGCCCAAGAGGGGCGGTTATACGCATCCAATTTAGGGAGAGCCCCAAACATCAAGTAATAAAGCACATTGCCCACGATATTTTTTTCACTAGGCGGGCAACCGGGAACATTGATTACGGGTTTATCAATGATTTTGTGTAAGGGTTGCGCGTTAGAGGGGTTAGGGTAAGCCGCTTGAACGCCCCCAAAACTGGAGCATGTGCCTATGGCAAAAATAGCGGCTGCGTATTGAGCGGCTTTCCTGCACTCTTCAGCCCCCGTTTCAGCGTTTGGACCTTGAGTGAGGAAGTATTCGGTGCCTTGGGGGATACCGCCCTCTACCATTAAAATGTAATTGTTTTTATGCTTTTCTATGGCGTCATGCAAGCTTTTTTCAGCCTGAAAACCGCTCGCTACCATGATGGTCTCATGGTATTCTAGGTTGATGTAATCAAAAATGATGCTATCAATGGTGGGGTCTGCACTCCTTAACAAGCTCTCGCTGCAGCCGGTGCATTCTGCCATGTGCAACCAAATCACAGGCAACCTATTAGCCACTTCTACCGCTTTTAAAGTCAAGGGAGCAAAACTAGCCGGCAAGGCTAAAGTCGCGCTCATCATGCCCGCCCATTTCAATAAATCACGCCTGGAAATGCCAGCACCCTTAAACTCGTCTTGCAAGTTTTTATGCTCGTTATGAGCGTTAAACGAGCTGACTATCTCAAGGCGTTCTTCAATCTTTTGATAAGTCTTTTTTTCATCGTAGAACATCGCCACTCCTTAACTAGAAATTTTCATTATCTTAACATAATAAAAATAATGTAGTGGCAATTGATTATTTTTTAACTTTTATTTTAGATGAAAGGAATTTCTTTAACATTAAGTTTCATTTGGATAAAATTCCCCCCTATTTTATTAAAAAAGGAACAAAATGAAAAAAGTACTCATCATTAATGGAGCCAAAGCGTTCGGGAGCTCTGGGGGGAAACTCAATGAAACCTTGACTGATCATGCAAAAAAGACTCTAGAGTCTTTGGGGCTAGAAGTGGATACAACGATCGTGGATAAGGGCTATGAACACGCTCAAGAAGTGGAGAAATTCTTTAACGCAGATGCGACGATTTGGCAAATGCCTGGCTGGTGGATGGGAGAGCCTTGGATTGTGAAAAAATACATTGATGAAGTCTTTACTTTAGGGCATGGGAAGCTTTATGCTAGCGATGGCAGAAGTTCGCAAAACCCCACTAAAAACTACGGGAAAGGGGGCTTGATGCAAGGCAAAAAATACATGTTGAGCTTGACTTGGAACGCTCCCATTGAAGCCTTTAACGATCCTAGTGAATTTTTTGAAGGGGTGGGTGTGGATGTTGTGTATTTGCATTTGCATAAAGCGTTCCAATTTTTAGGGCTTTCAGCGTTGCCTACTTTTATTTGTAATGATGTGATGAAAAACCCCCAAGTGGAGCAGTATCTTAACTCTCTCACCACGCATTTGCGCCAAGCTTTTGGCAAGTGATTTTAAAATAAGAGCTTTTTAACCCCCCCCCATTTCTTTGGGGGGCTTGTTTATTCCACAATAAAGTCTCTGGGATTGAGATCGCAGCCTAAGATGAGATCTTTAAGATTACTGCCCGTAGTTTGATAACTCGCATTGCTTACAAAGTAGAATCCGTATTTTTCAAAAGGCACAACATTAGTGCCATCTCTATCCCTTAATTGCGCTTTTGCTTTATCCCAACAAATGTAGCTTGGAAGCTCATCGTCTGTATAGCTTTCAAAGGCTTCTCTGGCATTTTCTAGCAAGTAGTTTATGACAACGCTAGCTAATTCCTTAGCGTTTCTTGCCATGCACCTTTGGCCATTGGGGAGCTTAACGCTTTGAAGCTTATGGTCAGTTAAATTATCATCAAGGGTTTTGTGAAGCTCTCTTGTGCGGTATTCTTTAGGCAAATCTTTAAACAATCCCACTTGACAGAATTGATCCGCTAAATATTCGCTCCTGGCCCTCACTTCCTCTATCCCCCAAGAATGGGTGTTATTGATGAAATAGTCGTTTAAATGCAAGGAGCTGTATTCTTCCATAAGCGCTATTTTTGCCTCGTAAGATTTGTTGCCAAGCTTTTGATTTTGCCCTGATAAGGTTAGATTCCCAAAATTATTGAGATAGTCTTGCTCAAAAGTGAAATAGTCCCCTACCCTATCACGCCATTCTTGTGTGGGGGTTTTGGGGTAGAAATGCTCCACTTCTAGATTTTCTTCTCTTGGCGGTTCGGCGTTGCTTAGCTTTTCTATCTCAAGCAAAATGAACTTGCACACTTGATTTGCTGCATAAGCGTTACGCACAAGAAACGCCGCTTTAATTTTATCGTCATTAGGGAACGCCGCTTGACCAACGCTCTTGCCCAGATACCGCTTCAATGCATCGGCTGAAACATTTTCCCCTAGCTGTCTGTATAAAGAATAAAGAACTCTGGTAAGCGTAGGGGAAGAATCCCCGCACACGCTCCGGCGCACATAGTAGCTGGTAAGGATTTGCAAAATTTCGTGGAAGTTTTCATAATCCAATTTGCCTTCTTCAAAATCTCTGGCGCAACGCAAGATGAAGGGCTTTGCCACGCCAAATTGGATTTTCACCAGATCTTTGATACGCAAGCGTAAATTCGCTAACTGCTGCGGATCCCCACACTCTAAAATATGATGATCTCTGTCTAAAAAGATTTGATAGATTCTGCCATATTCACGCATATCGCTCATAAGACCTTGTATATTATCAGGGAAATTGTCTCTGTGGTGGGCTTTTAGCGTGTAATACACTTCACGCTCTTCTTTTTTTAATTTATCTTCAAAATAGATTCTTAAATAGGTTAGAATAAATTCATTCAAATCCTTTTCGCCAAGCCAATTTTCTAAAGGAACCCAATAAGTGTCATAAAGATGTTTCTGTCTGTCAGAATTTTCCCCCATCATCAGGTAGTTGCGGATGAGATCCAGCCCTTTTAATTGCACGCCGGTAGCGTTAATGCTTTCAAACACCACTTGCGGATCGTCTTCGCCTACCTCTAAACCTATGGCTACGATTTTAAGCCGCAAAAACGCGCCATAAATCTCTTCAATGCGATACCCTTTGCTGATATATCGTTCAAGCTCTTTGGTGAGAAATTTATAATTGTTCCTAATGTGTGATACGCCTTGCAGTTCATGCGATCGATTTTGCATGACCAGATCAAAGGCTTCTTTGTCGCTTTTAATGGGCTTGAGACGCAACCTTTGTCCTGAAAGATTGAGTAGATTACCAATCTCTTTTTTTATCCCTTCATTTTGTATCTTTGTTTCTACGGCTTTGAGCAAAAGCATGATGGTAGTAACCCTTTGCTGCCCGTCAATGATGACAAATTCTTGCAGTTGTCTTAAGCTCTTTTCATCATCAATCAAATGCAAAACATAAGTGATAGAACCCATGAAATGCGTTTTCTTATTTTGAGAAATACTGACAATATCTTGCAGTAATTTTTCACAATTTTCTTCTTCCCAAGTGTAGTTCCTCTGGTATACAGGGATAGAAAAGATCGTGCCTGTTAGGGCAAAAAAGTCGTTAACGGTGCTTTGTGTTGCTCTCATAGCTCTTCCTTTTAAGTAAAATTACAATCACACCGAGTATTAAATCAAAAAAAAAAAAAGAGCTTAAACTTTTGAAAAAACCACAATTTGTGGCTGAATTTATTAAGAAATGGCTATTACTAAGGCATCTCATAAGAATGATAGGGCATGAACAAGCGCCCATAATTAGGATTCACGCGCAATAAATGCTCTTTGAAATTCCCGTAATTACGACAGCTTGACTCAAAACCATTATCGCACGCATACGAGAATAAATCCAAAGCCCTCTGATCGTCTTGAGGCACGCCTAAGCCCTTTTGATACAGCACGCCTAAATTGTTACAGCTCCCCAAAATCCCCCCATCGCATGCCATTTGAAAATATTTCGCCGCGTAGTGGTTATTCAAAGGAGCCCCTAAATCCCCATTCGCATAAATCCAGCCTAAATTCGCGCACCCCATCATATCCCCAGCGTTACACGCCAAATAATTCAAATCCACTTGACTGAGTTGCGCTTTATCAATGCCATAAATATTATTCACATTAGACATCAAGCCCAGATTATAACACCCCATATCATTCCCATTATCGCATGAAAATTTATAATAACTTATCGCTTTGTAATAATCTTTGGGGACCCCACTCCCATTAGCGAACATCCACCCCAAATTATTGCATGCGAGCATATCCCCCCCTTGACAAGCCACCGCATACAATTGCAAAGCGTTTTCCTTATCGTTTGAATCAGCGTTTTTTTTGTTTTCATACATTTGAGCTAAATTCGCGCAAGCGGTCGCATCGCCCCCACTGCAACCCATTTCATAATAGCGAGCGGCTTTTAGTCTGTTGGTTTGAATCCCTACCCCATTAGCATACATCGCCCCTACCGCAAAACACCCGGCCGCATTACCATTATCGCACGATTGGGAAAAAAGCTTAAAAGCCCCTTGATAATCGCCCTTTTTAGCCAAATCAATACCGGCAGAAAGCTCGGTTTGAGCGTTTTCAGGCGATCCTAATTTGTCTAACAGATTGGAGTTATCGTTTTTAGGGGTGATCTGGGTGTTAGGGTTTGGCGCACCCTTTGCGTTAGCGGGGTTAAGTTCAAGGGGCGTGTTTTTTGGGGCTTGATTGTTTTCTTCAGCGCCGCTAAGCTGTAAGATTAAAAAAACAAGCAATAACAAACTTTGTTTGAGCATTCTTTTAATCCTTAATGCAGGTTTTGATTCAACTCAATTTTTTTCACGCTCCTAAAAGCGATTAGCTTACCATTTTGGCTATTGGAACGAAAATGCACGCCATTTTTTCCGGAAAGCTCTTTGCCTTTGTAAAGATTGTTGGCATGTTTTTCTAACGTGCTATTCACTTCTAAAAGCTTTTTAAACTCATTTTCTTCAATTTCTATCACGCTCCCGGCTAGTATCGCAACGCCTGCATCCACAATACAGCCATCGCCTAAACTAATGCCGGTAACGCTATTAGCCCCTAACAGACAATTTTTCCCGATGCTAATGGGGTTGTTATTCCCTCCACTTAAAACGCCTAAAACGCTCGCTCCTCCACCAATATCAGTGCCTGCTCCAACCACCACTGATGAAGAAATGCGCCCCTCATTCATGCACACTCCCATAGCCCCTGCGTTAAAATTCACGTAACTCGCCCCAGGCATTTGGGTATAACCTCCAGTCCCTAAATACGCCCCAAAGCGCGTTTTTGAGCTATCCAATAAGCGGATATTATCAAACTCAGGGATTAATTGCATCAAATAGCGCGGGAATTTATCTATAAAATCAATGCTAGGGAAATGGCCTCGCATTTTTAAAGCCACTTCGTTCATCCTAAGCCATTCTAATTCATAAGGCTTGTTACCGCTCCAGGCCGCATTAGAAAGCTGGTTGAAAATGCCCTCTAAATTCAAACTCCTCAAAGGGGCTTTCCCTAAAGAAAGTGCTAAAAGTTTCATATACGCGCTCTCCACGCTCTCGCAAGGCTTGTCTTCATACAAGATCACCAAGCGATAAAGAGACTCCCCATCGCTATTTTTCAAACGATTTTCTTCCAAAGCCTTTAAAAGCTCTAAAACCACTTGGATGTTTTTATGAGCCATTTTATTAGAATAGGCTTCATTCAAAAAGGGCGTATAAAACTCTAGCGCTTTTAACACAAAACTTTCATCAATCTCAACGACGCACTCGCTCGTGCTCTCTTTTAGGATTTTGTCTTTAGAAAGCGAATTGCAAAACACCGCATAAGAGCCTAGATTTTCATCTTTCCAGTTCAAAACGGGGTAAGTGGCGCATAAAATCTTTTTGGAAATAGGGGCAATATCCACTCGGGCAATGCCAAAACCTAAAGGCTCTCTATAACAACTGGATTGCTGGTAGTTGCTCACAAAATTTTTAAACTTATTTATCATGTTTATCATGCCTAATCCTTTAAACTTTTTTCTCTTTCTTTAGCTAAATTTTCCACTTCTATCACAAAAGTTTCAAACAAATCCTTTTCAGCCAGTTTGTGAATGACTTTACCCTCTTTAATGATCAAACCGCTGCGATTCCCAAAAGCGATCGCCATGTCTGCATGCTTGGCTTCACCTAAAGCATTCACCACGCAACCCATCACGCTAATGTCTAAAGGGGTTTTAATGTGGCTTAGGCGTTTTTCTACCTTACTCGCCATATCCACTAAATTGGCTTCAATGCGCCCGCAAGTAGGGCAAGAAATCAAATTAACCCCTTCTTTCAAACGCCCGCTATGGCGTAAAATCGCTCTAGCCACTTTAATTTCATTTTCTAATTCCCCTGTGATGGATACGCGCATCGTATCCCCAATGCCCTCCATTAAAAGCCCCCCTAAAGCCATGGCGGATTTGATACTAGAGCTAAAAAGATTACCCGCTTCAGTAACCCCCAAATGGAAAGGATAGATCACAAGAGGGCGTAACATCCTGTAAGCTTGCATGGTGCGCATCACATCGCTTGCTTTTAAAGAAATCTTAAAATCAGTAAAATCCAAATCTTCTAAAAGTTTGGCGTTATACAAAGCGCTTTCTACCATGCCTTTTGGGGTGGGTCCGTATTTTTGATCAAACTGCTTTTCTAAACTCCCGGCATTCACGCCAATTCTTATAGGAATGTTTTTTTCTTTACAAGCATCAACCACCGCTTTGATTTTATCTTTAGAGCCGATGTTTCCGGGGTTAATCCTGATCGCATCCACGCTTTGAGCGGCAATGAGAGCGAATTTATAATGGAAATGAATATCAGCGATTAAAGGCAAAGAGGACACTTTTTTCAATTCTTTTAAGGCTAGGGCGTCCTTTTCATTACTCACCGCCACCCTCACTAAATCAGCCCCGGCGAGTTTGAGTCTGTCAATTTGATTTTTAGTGCTTTCAATATCAGCGGTTTTACTAAAGGTCATGCTTTGCGTGCTTATAGGAGCATCACCCCCTATGGCCACGCCACCGATAAAAATTTGCTTGGTCTTCACTCTATTTTCCAGCATTAAACCTCTTCTTCAAGTTAAATTCTTATGCGTTATTATACTCTTTTATGCTCTCTCTTTTATGTTGTCTTTGGCTCTTTTTTAGCGCTTTGAATGATAAACGCTTAAATTTTAGGTAAGATTAACTATTCCATTTTAAGATTAAAGTAGCCCTATGACTTTTGAGCCTTATCCTTTTGAACGATTAAGAGCCTTGTTTAAAGAAATCACCCCTAAAAAAAAGGGGCTAGATTTAGGCATCGGCGAGCCACGATTTGAAACGCCCAAATTCATTCAAGACGCTCTTAAAAGCCACGCCCATTCGCTCAATATCTACCCTAAAAGCGCGTTTGAAGAGGGTTTGAGGGAGGCTCAAAGAGGTTTTTTTAAACGCCGTTTTAAAATAGAATTGAAAGAAAACGAATTAATCTCCACGCTAGGATCTAGAGAAGTGTTATTCAATTTCCCTAGTTTTGTTTTATTTGACTATCAAAACCCCACTATCGCCTACCCCAACCCCTTTTATCAAATCTATGAAGGAGCAGCCCAATTCGCTAGAGCCAAAAGCCTTTTAATGCCCTTAACTAAAGAAAATGATTTCACTCCAAGTTTGAATGAAAAAGAATTGCAAGAAGTGGATTTAGTGATCTTAAATTCCCCTAACAACCCCACCGGAAGAACCCTTTCTTTAGAAGAGCTGATTAGTTGGGTCAAACTCGCTTTAAAGCATGATTTTATTTTAATCAATGATGAATGCTACAGCGAAATTTATGAAAATACGCCTCCCCCTTCGCTTTTAGAAGCTTGCATGCTTATTGGTAATGAAGCGTTTAAAAATGTTTTGGTTATCCATTCGCTCTCCAAACGCTCCAGCGCTCCAGGGCTAAGGAGTGGTTTTATCGCTGGGGATAGCAGTATTTTAGAAAAATACAAAGCGTTTCGCACCTATTTAGGCTATACGAGCGCTAATGCGATCCAAAAGGCTAGTGAAATAGCTTGGCTAGATGATGCGCATGCAGAATTTTTCCGCAATATTTATGCGAATAATTTGAAACTAGCGCGAAAAATCTTTAAAAACACGCTCATTTATCCTTATAGTTTTTATGTGTATCTGCCCGTTCAAAACGGCGAAAATTTTGCCAAAACGCTTTATCAAAACGAAGGCATTATTACTTTACCGGCTTTGTATTTAGGGCGCAATCACATCGGCACTGATTGCGTGCGTTTAGCCCTTGTCTATGACACCCCCCTTTTAGAAAAGCCTTTAGAAATCATAGAAACTTATCGAGAAAATCATGCTTGAAACCCCAAAAGTTTTACTCAAAAACCTGCAAGATTGCAAGATCCATTTTATCGGTATAGGGGGGATTGGCATTTCAGGCTTAGCCAAATACCTTAAAGCGCAAGGGGCTACAATCAGCGGCTCTGATATTGCCATAAGCCCCAGCGTTAAGTATTTGAAAGCTTTAGGCGTAGAAATCAATATCCCGCATGATCCAAAAGCGATCAATAATCAAGATGCCATCATCCATTCAGCCATTATTAAAGAAGACAATACAGAAATACAAAGGGCTAAGGAATTAGAAATCCCTATTTTATCTCGCAAAGACGCTTTGTATTCTATCCTTAAAGACAAGCGCGTTTTTAGCGTGTGCGGGGCTCATGGAAAAAGCAGTATCACCGCCATGTTAAGCGCGATTTGCCCCTTTTTTGGAGCGATTATTGGGGCGCATTCTAAAGAGTTTGATTCCAATGTGCGAGAGAGCGCGAATGATAGCTTGGTTTTTGAAGCCGATGAGAGCGATTCAAGTTTTTTATTTTCTAACCCTTATGCTGCGATTGTGCCTAACACAGAGCCAGAACATTTGGAGCATTATGACCATGATTTAGAGCGCTTTTTCTTCGCTTATGAATATTTTTTAGACCATGCTCAAAAAAGAGTGATCTATAAAGAAGATCCTTTTTTAAAACACTATTCTAAAGACGCTATTGTTTTAGAAAAAAAAGACATTTATAATATCCAATACATTTTAAAAGACGGCGAGCCTTACACTTCATTTGAATTGAAAAACTTGGGGGCTTTTTTGGTGTGGGGGTTAGGCGAACATAACGCTACGAATGCGAGTTTGGCGATTTTAAGCGCTTTAGATGAATTGAATTTAGAAGAAATTAGAAATAATTTATTGAATTTCAAAGGCATTAAAAAACGCTTTGATATTTTGCAAAAAAACGCACTCATCCTCATTGATGATTACGCCCACCACCCTACTGAAATCAGCGCCACTTTAAAAAGCGCTAGGATTTATGCTAACTTATTGAACATGCAAGAAAAAATTATTGTGATCTGGCAAGCGCACAAATATTCTCGCTTAATGGATAATTTAGAAGAGTTTAAAAAATGTTTTTTAGAGCATTGCGACAGATTGATTATCCTACCCGTTTATAGCGCGAGTGAAGTTAAAAGAGATATTGATTTGAAAGCCCATTTTAAACATTATAACCCCACCTTTATAGACAGGGTGCGTAAAAAAGGGGATTTTTTAGAGCTGTTAGTCAATGATAATGTCATAGAAACGATTGAAAAAGGCTTTGTGATAGGCTTTGGAGCGGGGGATATTACCTATCAATTGAGAGGCGAAATGTAATGGGCGTAGCGGTTGTTTTATTTTTGACGCTAATTTTATTGTTTTTAGTTTTAAGGGATTTTGGTTTAGTTAGCCCCAAACAAAAGATTTTAGCTTTTTTAATCGTAGGGATTATAGGAGCGAGCATCAGCGTTTATACTTACAAGCAAAACCAACAAAACCAACAAGAAATCGCTTTACAAAGAGCGTTTTTAAGGGGGGAAACCCTGTTGTGTAAAGGCATTAAAGTCAATAACCAAACCTTTAATTTAGTGAGCGGGACTTTGAGCTTTTTAGGCAAAAAACAAACCCCTATGAAAGACGTTCTTGTGGATTTGGATTCTTGTCAAACGCTCCAAAAAGATCCCTTAATCCAACCCCAATGAATACCCAATGAATACCCAATGAATAATGAGTAATAATAATACCCCACCCAAACCCCTAGAAGAAAGCCTGGATTTAAAAGAGTTTATCGCTCTTTTTAAAACCTTTTTTGCAAAAGAAAGGGACACTATCGCTTTAGAAAACGATCTCAAACAGGCTTTCACTTATCTAACTGAAGTGGATTCGATCGGTTTGATCGCCCCCAAAAGCGTGAAAGAAAGCGATCTTATTCTTATCAAACTCACCAAATTAGGGACGCTCCATTTAGATGAAATTTTTGAGATTGTCAAACGATTGCGCTACATTGTCGTTTTACAAAACGCTTTTAAAACTTTCACGCATTTAAAATTTCATGAACGCCTTAACGCTATTATTTTACCCCCTTTTTTTAATGATCTGATCGCTTTATTGGATGATGAAGGGCAAATCAAACAAGGGGCGAACGCTACCCTAGATGCTTTGAATGAAAGCTTGAACCGCCTTAAAAAAGAGAGCGCTAAAGTCATTCATCATTACGCCCACTCTAAAGAGCTTGCCCCTTATTTAGTGGATACGCAAAGCCACCTTAAGCATGGCTATGAATGCCTTTTATTAAAGAGCGGGTTTTCTAGCGCGATCAAAGGCGTTGTGCTAGAAAGGAGTGCTAATGGTTATTTCTATCTTTTGCCTGAAAGCGCGCAAAAAATCGCCCAAAAAATCGCGCAAATTGGTAATGAAATAGATTGCTGTATTGTTGAAATGTGTCAAACTCTAAGCCGTAGCTTGCAAAAACACCTTTTATTTTTAAAATTCCTTTTCAAAGAATTTGATTTTTTAGACAGCTTGCAAGCACGGCTTAATTTCGCTAAAGCCTACAATTTAGAATTTGTCATGCCAAGCTTTACGCAAAAAAAAATGATTTTAGAAAACTTTTCGCACCCCATTTTGAAAGAGCCAAAGCCCTTAAATTTGAAGTTTGAAAAATCCATGCTCGCTGTTACTGGCGTGAATGCGGGCGGGAAAACCATGCTCTTAAAATCGCTTTTAAGCGCGGCGTTTTTGAGCAAGCATCTCATTCCTATGAAAATCAACGCTCATCATTCCATTATCCCCTATTTTAAAGAAATCCACGCCATTATCAACGACCCCCAAAACAGCGCGAACAATATCTCTACTTTTGCAGGCAGAATGAAGCAATTTAGCGCTCTTTTATCCAAAGAAAACATGCTTTTAGGCGTTGATGAAATTGAGCTAGGGACTGACGCTGATGAAGCGAGCAGTTTGTATAAAACCCTGTTAGAAAAATTGCTTAATCAAAACAACCAAATCGTTATCACCACGCACCACAAACGCTTGAGCGTGTTAATGGCAGAAAACCAAGAAGTGGAATTACTAGCCGCTCTTTATGACGAAGAAAAAGAACGGCCCACTTACACTTTTTTAAAAGGGGTTATTGGCAAAAGCTATGCGTTTGAAACCGCTTTACGCTATGGCGTGCCGCATTTCTTGATTGAAAAAGCGAAAGCCTTCTATGGCGAAGATAAGGAAAAATTGAACGTTTTGATTGAAAATTCCAGCGCGCTAGAAAGGGAATTAAAACAAAAAAATGAAAGCTTAGAGAACGCTTTAAAAGAGCAAGAAGATTTAAAAAACGCATGGCTTTTAGAAATGGAAAAACAAAAAGAAATCTTTCACCATAAAAAATTGGAATTGGAAAAATCCTACCAGCAAGCCCTAAATATCTTAAAAAACGAAGTCGCTTCAAAAGATACCAGCTCTATGCATAAAGAAATCCATAAAGCGAGCGAGATTTTAAACAAACATAAGACAGGCCAGGAAATCCCGCAAACAATAACAAGCTTTCAAATTAACGAAAAAGCGCGCTATAAAAATGAAAGCGTGATGGTTATACAAATTTTAGACAAGGGCTATTGTTTGGTAGAAACCGAGCTTGGCATGCGTTTGAAAGCGCATGGGAGTTTGTTGAAAAAAATCCAAAAACCCCCTAAAAACAAATTCAAACCCCCTAAAACCATCATTCCTAAACCTAAAGAAGCGAGCTTGCGCCTTGATTTAAGAGGGCAACGCAGCGAAGAAGCCCTAGATTTACTAGACGCTTTTTTAAATAATGCACTTTTAGGGGGCTTTGAAGAAGTGCTGATTTGCCATGGCAAGGGGAGCGGGATTTTAGAAAAGTTTGTGAAAGAATTTCTAAAAAACCACCCCAAAGTGGTGAGTTTTAGCGACGCTCCCATTAATTTAGGTGGCAGTGGGGTTAAAATCGTTAAATTGTAGTTTTTGGCACTTTTTATGGGGAATGCAAAAATCCGCTTTAAACTACCCTATTTTACACCAGCACCCAATGAGGACAAAGCCTTTTAAAAGAGCGTTGAAAAAGGGTTTTTATCGCTTAATTGAGTCAAAACCCTTAAAAATCTTTAGCCTTGATAGGCTTTTATGGCTTTTTCTAAAACCTTAATCGCGCTCTCTTTGTTTTCAAACCCCTTGACTTTCACCCATTTATTAGGCTCTAAATCCTTGTAAGTTTCAAAAAAATGTTTGATTTTATCCAAAGTGTGTTTGGATAAATCATCAATATCCTTGACATAGGAATGCGTGGGATCAATCTTATCTATGGGCAGAGCGAGTAATTTTTCATCCATTCCGCTTTCATCTTCCATGTTCAAAACCCCAACCAAGCGCGCTTTCACTACGCTCCCGGCTTGAAAAGCCACATCGCTTAAAACCAGCGCATCTACAGGGTCGCCATCAGATCCTAAAGTGTTAGGCACAAAGCCGTAATTCGCGGGGTAATTTTGCGCCCCATAAAGCACCCTATCCACCATTAAAGCCCCGCTTTCTTTATCCAATTCATACTTGATATTAGAATGCTTGGATATTTCAATCACCACGCACAAAGAATCAGCGTCATGGCTCACTTCTAATTGGTCTAAATTCATTGCAATCTCCTTTGAATAACAAAAAAGAATTATTCTAACATAAAGCCCGCTCTTTTTAAACCTCTTTAGAGGTTTTTAAAGGAGCGTATTGTTTGCTGTATTTGTGAAAGGCTTTTAAGCACTTTTGAGCGTTGAATTTATGATAAAAAAGATTATCAAAATAAGATTTTTTAGGAGGCTTTAATGAAATGTCAGGCTTTTTTGCATTTTGAATGGTGCTATTGAAAGCATGCTTGTTTAAAGAAACAGGGCAAGGCAAATAGGTAAAATTAGCCACATCATGGTAAGTGGGATTGTTCATAAACATATCCACCGGCTCTATGATTTTAAAACGCTCCGTGGCTTCTATAAAGGTTTTAGCGCCTTTTGGCGTGAGGTAGTAGCCTGCCGTAGTGGCCACATACACGCTGGTGAGGTAAAAATGCTCTAAAAATAGCGCTTCTTTTTCGCTATCAGCACGCCTTTCCCAAAAGGTCTCTTTAATGTTTGTTTCTTTTGCCAGTAAGGATTCGTATTTTGTGGTGAGATCATCGTATTTTCCTGTGAGATCATCGTATTTTCCTGTGAGATCATCGTATTTTGCTACGAGTTTCTTATACACTTCTGTCCGAGCTAAAATACTTCCAATGAAGCGGTTGAGTTTTCTTTTAATTTTTCTAAAAACCACTGGGTTAAAAGAGGTTTTTTGGGGCGCTATTTTGCAAGGATCAGATAGTTCTTTAGGGTCTTGTTGCGTTTCAATAATAAAATCTTGCTGCGTATCTTGTGCGGGATTGGGGGGGGGGGGGGGTAACTTCATGATTTTCAATAGGCGTTTTTTCCATAGACGCTTCAACCTCTTCAGTTTCTGTATAGATAGGGAGAGAGTGCAAATTGGTTTTATGCCCTCCCCAATAATGCCCATAGAGTCTCACAAAATCAAAAGGGCTTTTCAAGCAATCTTCTAAGGCTTGCATGAAATTAGACTCTAAGGCTACATCATCTTCTAAAATAACGATCGGTTGGTTTGTTTTAACGCATTCTTTCCACAAAAAATAATGGCTTAAATAGCACCCAAATTCTTGGGGCAATAATTCTTGATAACAATAATCAGAATGGAACCAATCGGATTTTAACAAACTTGAAGAATCATAAAGCTCTTGAACGAGTTTTTCAAAATCTTGATGTTTGGGGCTAATAGCGTCAAAGATTTGAAAAACACAACGGTCTTTAAATTTTTCATTGGATTCTAAAATTAGTTTTTCAGTATCCAAACGCCTTTGACTTTCTTTTAAAGAAATGATATAAATTTGTGTCAAATGAACTCCTAAATATGGTATTCCATTCTACCATAAAGTTTTTTCATTCTTTTTAAACCTCTTTAGGGGTTTTTAAATGATCGTATTGTTTGCTGTATTTGTGAAAGGCTTTTAAACGCTTTTTAGCGTTAAGGCTATAGTAGAAAAGATTCTTAAAAGTTGATTTTTTAGGCGGAGACGGGTAAGATTTCAAGCTCTTTTTTTGGGGCTTTTGAATAGTGCTGTCTAAAGAATGCTCGCTTAAAGAAACAGGGCAAGGCACATAAGTCAGATTCGCTATATCATGATAAGCAGAATTATCCATAAACATATCCACCGGCTCTATGATTTTAAAACGCTCCGTGGCTTCTATAAAAGTTTTAGCGCCCTTAGGGGTTAAATAATAACCGGCTGTAGAAGCCACATACACGCTGGTGAGGTAAAAATGCTCTAAAAAAAAGGCTTCTTTTTCATGCGTTGCGTAATAGCTTTTTTGTATTTTTTTGAGAATATAGTGGATAACTTTATGGGTAGAAAGATTTAAAAATCTAG
The DNA here is from genome assembly GCF_009689985.1 of Helicobacter pylori. Taxonomy (NCBI): domain Bacteria; kingdom Pseudomonadati; phylum Campylobacterota; class Epsilonproteobacteria; order Campylobacterales; family Helicobacteraceae; genus Helicobacter; species Helicobacter pylori. Next base: position 34,089 of record NZ_QBAW01000003.1, read on the forward strand.
AAACATCAAAAAATTTTTTAAATTTTTCTAAAATAGGGTTATTTTTAAAAGGATAATCAAAGGGAGGAAATACAAATTCTTTGGGTAAAACATGGAATTTTGTCTCGTGGTAATACCAATAGCACCCATAGAGTCTCACAAAATCAAAAGGGCTTTTCAAGCAATCTTCTAAGGCTTGCATGAAATTAGATTCTAGCGTTACATCATCTTCTAAAATAACGACCGGTTGGTTTGTTTTGACGCATTCTTTCCACAAAAGATAATGGCTTAAATAGCACCCTAATTCAGGAAAAGTCAAACCAGCGCCCACATAAGAATGATACCAATCAGATTGCAATAAACTTGGGGCGTCATAAAGCTCTTGAAGTAATTTTTCAAAATCTTGATGTTTGGGGCTAATAGCGTCAAAGATTTGAAAAACACAATGGCCTTTAAATTTTTCATTGGATTCTAAAACGAGTTTTTCAGTATCCAAACGCCTTTGACTTTCTTTTAAAGAAATGATATAAACAGAGATCACAGCTCATTCTTTAGTCGCATTTAATTCCCAAAAGACAAAATATATTCTTGCATTTCATTCACGATTTCTTCAATGCTTCTTTCGCCATTGATGATTTTATGCAAACGCTTAGCCTTGTAGAAGTTTTGGATTTCAACCAACGGGTCTAAAAACACCCGCATGCGGTTATGAAACACCTTTTCATTATCATCAGCCCCCCTAGAGCGCCCTAAAACCCTTTCTTTAGCGGTGTTTTCACTCACTTCTACTTCAATCACGCTTTTTAAGATCACTTCGTTTTGAGCGTTCAATTCCTTATCCAAAGCTTGCATTTGTTCCACGCTCCTGGGATAACCATCAATTAAAATGATCCCTTTGCTAGAACTTTTAATCGCTGAAAGGATCGTTTCTACCACAATCTCTAAAGGCACTAATTCGCCTTGAGAAGTGAATTTTTCAATCAATAAACCTCGTTCGCTCTTTTTAGCGCTCTCAGCCCTGAGTAAATCCCCAGTAGAAAAATGAGCGATTTTTTCGCTGTTATTCTTAGCGATAAGCTCTGCATCAGTGGTTTTACCACTCCCTGGGGCTCCAATAATCAAAAATAGTTGTTTCATATCATATCCTTTTAAATTATTTTCTCAAGCGAATGTGTAATTCTCTTAGTTGCTCTTCATTAATGGGGCTAGGAGCGTTCGTCAATAAGCATGAAGCTTTTTGCGTTTTAGGGAAAGCGATCACATCTCTAATGCTATGAGATTTAGTCATGAGCATGATCAAACGATCAAAACCTATCGCAAAGCCCCCATGAGGAGGAGCGCCAAATTTTAGCGCTTCTAGTAAAAAGCCAAATTTCTTTTGCGCTTCCTCTTCGTTGATATTGATTTTTTCAAAGACTTTTTTTTGCATTTCTTCTTTATGGATCCTTATGCTCCCTCCACCAAGCTCCACACCATTAAGCACCACATCATACGCATGCGCTTCAATCTCTTCTATGTCTTCGCATTCTATATTTTTAGGCATCGTAAAAGGGTGGTGCGCGGCGTGATAGCCGTTTTCGGTTTTTTCAAACATGGGGAAATTGACCACCCATAAGAAATTCAAAGCGTCTTTATCAATCAAATCAAGCGTTTCAGCCACCTTCAAGCGCAAGCGCCCCATGTAATCTAACACGATTTTTTTATCCCCGGCTCCAAAAAAGACAATATCCCCAACTTGCGCATCAGTCCTTTCTAAAATATTCTTAAGCCCCTTTTCGCTCAAAAATTTAACTAAAGGCCCTTTAATTTCATCTTCTTTAATCTGCAAATACGCTAAGCCTTTAGCCCCAAATTGGCACACAAATTCTTCTAATTCTTTTAAAACGCTGCGGCTAAAAAGCGCATCAGCCCCCTTAACGTTCAAAGCTTTAATGCGTTGGTTTTTAGGATCTTTTGCGATATTAGAAAAAATAGCGTTTGAGCTGTCCATAAAACAATCCCCCACTTCTATTAAAGGCAATTCAAAGCGTAAATCCGGCTTATCGCTCCCGTAATTTTCCATCGCTTCCTTATAAGGCATGCGTTTAAAAGGTTTAGAAATAGTATGCCCAATCGCTTTAAAAATCTCTTGCAACAAATCTTCCACCACGCCCATCACATCATTTTCATCACAAAAACTCATTTCCGCATCAATCTGCGTGAATTCCGGCTGCCTGTCCGCTCTCAAATCTTCATCTCTAAAGCAACGAGCGATTTGAAAATACCTATCCATTCCCCCCACCATTAAAAGCTGTTTGAATAATTGCGGGCTTTGGGGAAGTGCGAAAAATTCGCCCTCATGCACCCTGCTTGGCACTAAATAATCCCTAGCCCCCTCAGGCGTGGTTTTAGACAAAATGGGGGTTTCAATCTCTAAAAAGCCCTTTTGGGCTAAAGCGTTACGAGCGATTAAAGCCACTTCGCTGCGCAATTTAAAGATTTCATAAGCATTCAAAGAGCGCAAATCCAAATAGCGGTATTTCAAGCGCAAATCTTCATTCACATTTTTATTGCCAATTTCAATCGGTGGGGTAGCGCTTTTATTTTCAATGACTAACTCTTCTAAAACAATTTCAATTTTACCGGTCTTTAGTTTAGGGTTTTCTAACCCGGGCCCTCTTAAACGCGCTTTTCCTTTAGCCACTAGCACAAATTCACTCCTAACTTCTAAAGCCCTTTCATAAGCCTTAGAGCTAGGATCACAGACTAATTGCACTAAACCGCTTTTATCCCTTAAATCAATAAAAACCACGCCTCCATGGTCTCTATAAGTGTTACACCATCCGGCCACTTTGATGGTTTTACCCACATCTTTTTCACTAATTTCTGCACAGAAATGACTTCGCATGTTTTATCCCTTTAAATTAAAACAAAAATTAAATTTATGAAAGCGTTTTTTTAAGCATTTCATGGATTTCAAGAATGTTAGATTTTACCACAAAACCATCCGCTTCTAAAGATTGGGCTAATTGGCGGTTAGAATCGCTGCTCATGGACGAATTGATAATCACAGGAAGATGCTCAGTCCTGCTATCAGCTTTAATGGTTTTTAACACTTCAAACCCTGAAATAACAGGCATTTCTAAATCCGTAATGACCACGCCGACCTGTTGGTAATGTTCTTTTTCATACAAATAATCCAACAATTCTCTCCCATTTGGAAAGGCTAAATAACGCAATTCTAAAGTTTGAACGATTTTTTCTAGGGTTTTAAGAGCGCTCAAGGAATCTTCAGCGATTAAAATGAGTTTTTGGCTTTGAATGGCTTCTATGCAACGCAAAGTCAAATCGTCTAAATCCTTCAAGCTAGGGAAAACATCGCTAATCATCTTTTCCACATCTAGAATCTGCACCACTCGTTCTTTATCAAAACGAGTGATAGTGCTAATCTTACCCTCTTCATTAATGCCTTGTTTGTCCCCAGCGCTAATCTCAGTCCAATTTTTATGAATGATCCTTTCAATTTTTAAAACCTTTAGAGCGATGGAATGGTTAGAAAAATGGCACACAATCACCAAATTATGCTCATCTTTAACGCTGTATTCTTTTAAATTGCGACTCAGATCACTAGCGTTATAATGCAACCACCTTTTCACATCCACTAAAGGAATGGATTCACCCCTAACGCTAAGAAACCCGAGCATCATGCCATCGCTCCCCCCAAGAATCTCTGTAACCTCCCCATCATAATGGATAATTTCTCGGATCTTAAAAATATTCATGCCATAAAGTTGGGCGTCTTTTTCTGCATCTAATCTAAAGCATAGAAATTGCGCTTCGTTGTTTAAGTGCAATGAAGTCGTTTTGTCAATATCTCTTACCACCTATTTTCCCCTAAAGCCCTATCAAAGATTAAATGTTATAATACTACCCTAATTTAGTTTAAAAGGTTTTTAGAAACTATGATAAAAAGCCAAAAAGAATATTTAGAAAGAATTGAATATTTAAACACCCTATCGCACCATTATTACAACCTTGATGAGTCAATCGTAAGCGATGCGATCTATGATGAACTTTACCAAGAATTAAAAGCTTATGAAGAAAAAAACCCTAGCCACATTCAAGCCAATTCCCCTACCCAAAAAGTGGGGGCTATTACCACCAATTCGTTCAATAAAAACCCCCATTTAATGCGGATGTGGAGTTTAGATGATGTGTTCAATCAAAACGAATTGCAAGCGTGGTTGCAACGCATTTTAAAAGCCTATCCTAGCGCTTCGTTCGTGTGCTCGCCCAAACTTGATGGGGTTTCGCTCAATCTTTTGTATCAACATGGCAAGCTAGTGAGTGCGACCACTAGGGGTAATGGCTTAGAAGGAGAGCTTGTTACTCACAACGCTAAACACATCGCTAATATCCCCCATTCTATCGCTTATAATGGAGAAATAGAAATCAGGGGCGAAGTGATCATTTCTAAAGAGGATTTTGACGCTTTAAACAAAGAACGCCTAGACGCTAATGAACCCCTATTCGCTAGCCCTAGAAATGCCGCATCAGGGAGTTTGAGACAGCTTGATAGCGAAATCACTAAAAAGCGTAAATTGCAATTCATTCCTTGGGGCGTGGGCAAGCATTCTTTAGATTTCCTGAGCTTTAAGGAGTGTTTGGATTTTATCGTCTCGTTAGGTTTTAGCGCCATTCAACACTTAAGCCTAAACAAAAACCACCAAGAAATAGAAGAAAGTTACCACACCTTGATTAGAGAAAGGGAGGGCTTTTTTGCCCTTTTAGACGGCATGGTGATCGTTGTGAATGAATTGGATATTCAAAAGGAGCTAGGCTACACGCAAAAATCCCCCAAATTCGCTTGCGCTTATAAATTCCCGGCTCTAGAAAAACACACCAAAATTGTAGGAGTTATTAACCAAGTGGGGCGCAGCGGGGCAATCACACCGGTCGCTCTCTTAGAGCCTGTAGAAATCGCTGGGGCTATGGTTACTAAAGCGACCTTGCACAATTATTCTGAAATTGAAAAAAAGAATATCATGCTCAATGATAGGGTTGTTGTCATTAGAAGCGGCGATGTGATCCCTAAAATCATCAAACCTTTAGAATCTTATAGGGACGGCTCGCAACATAAAATTGAACGCCCCAAAGTTTGCCCTATATGTTCGCATGAACTTTTATGCGAAGAGATTTTTACTTATTGTCAAAACCTCAACTGCCCGGCAAGGTTGAAAGAAAGCTTGATTCATTTCGCTTCTAAAGACGCTTTAAACATTCAAGGATTGGGCGATAAAGTCATAGAGCAACTTTTTGAAGAAAAGCTCATTTTTAACGCCCTGGATTTGTATGCTTTAAAATTAGAAGATTTAATGCGGCTAGACAAATTTAAAATCAAAAAAGCTCAAAATCTATTGGACGCTATTTTAAAAAGCAAAAACCCTCCTTTATGGCGTTTGATTAACGCTTTAGGGATTGAGCATATTGGTAAGGGAGCGAGTAAAACGCTGGCTAAATACGGCTTAAATGTGTTAGAAAAAAGCGAAGCTGAGTTTTTAGAAATGGAAGGCTTTGGGGTGGAAATGGCGCGCTCTTTAGTCAATTTTTATGCGAGCAATCAGGAATTTATCCGATCGTTATTTGATTTGTTGAACCCTAAAAACAGCGATATGACCAAAGAAAAGCAAGAAAGCTCTTCTGTTTTCAGTCATAAAACGATTGTTTTAACCGGCACGCTTTCTAAACCACGGCAAGAATACGCTCAAATGTTAGAAAATTTAGGGGCAAAAATTTCTTCAAGCGTGAGCGCTAAAACCGATTTTTTAATCGTTGGAGAAAACGCCGGCTCAAAACTCGCTCTAGCACAAAAACATGGCGTGAGCGTTTTGAATGAAGAAGAATTGTTAAAACACCTTAAAGAAGAATTTGATTAAATTCTAAAGAAAAATTCCAATTTTCATTCTTAATGAATTTACTCACAAGATCCTATTTTATAGTAGAATGCGAAAAATAAAGATACTTTAAGGAGCAATAATGGAACACCATAAAGCGCACACAACCATTCAGGCTTTACAAGCCAAACGCAAAAAATTGCTAACAGAATTAGCCGAGCTAGAAGCAGAAATAAAAGTGAGCAGCGAACGGAAGAGTAGTTTTAACATTTCGCCCTCGCCCAGTTTGTTAGCTGAAATAGAAGAGATAGAATACGAAGAAAAAACAAGCAAAGAGCGAAGAATCAATCACAGCGTTTTACTTTCGCCCAGTTTTATGGCTAAAGTGGATGAATACATGAAAGAGAAAGGTTTTCCTAACCGCTCGCTTCTCTTTGAAAAAGCGTTGGAATTTTATATGTTAAAACACCCATAAACCAATAACGGACAAAAAAATAAGAGGGTATTTAGGGTTTTGAGAATGGAAAATCAAGGAGTCCGTTCCTTTGGTTTTTTAAGGTTATTGATCTTTTTATTCAAAGCCTTGGCTTTGTCTATTTTTGAGAGTTTGAGTGCTTTTTAAAATCGTTTCACTCGTTTGAATCGTGTCTATCAGTAACGCTTTTAGTTTGTTTTAACAAAGATCAGTTAATTTTTTAGTAACACTACGCTAAATAAGACCATTATTTGAATATAATAACCCTAAATGGGATTTTAAATCATTTCTATTTAAGGGGATTTTATGATTTCTAACATCAGCATACACCCAAAAACCATGTTTAAAAACGCTTTAAATATACAAGATTTTTCATTTAAAAGTCATACTAGTACAGCCATTATTGGCACAAATGGTGCTGGAAAATCAACGCTTATCAACACTATTCTAGGCATTAGATCAGACTATAATTTTAAAGCACAAAACAATAATATTCCATACCACGACAATGTTATACCACAACGCAAGCAATTGGGAGTTGTCTCTAACCTATTCAACTATCCACCTGGATTAAACGCAAACGACCTTTTTAAATTCTATCAATTTTTTCACAAAAACTGCACTCCAAATCTATTTGAAAAAAATCTTTTGAATAAAACCTACGAACACCTAAGCGATGGACAAAAACAGCGCTTAAAAATTGACTTAGCTCTTAGCCACCACCCCCAATTAATTATTATGGATGAACCAGAAACCAGTTTAGAGCAAAACGCTCTTATAAGACTATCAAATCTCATAAGCTTGCGCAACACCCAACAACTTACAAGTATCATCGCCACTCATGATCCTATTGTCTTAGATAGTTGCGAATGGGTATTGCTCCTTAAGAATGGCAACATTGCTCAATACAAACCTTTAAATTCTATATTAAAATCTGTAGCTAAAACTTTTAACTTTAAAGAAAAACCAACCACAAAAGACTTATTAGCATTACTAAAGGATATTTAGTGGGAGCAATTCTATCTATCCTAAAACTTGAAATCAAATCTTATCTCACCAATACAAGCACGCTATTTTGGACCTTTATTTATCCTGTTTTAATGCTCCTATTACTGATTTTTGTTTTTTCAAAAAATACCACTGAAATTTTTTACTTTAATAATATTATAGGTCTAATGGGACTCCTTATTATTTCTAGTGCGATCTTTGGTCTCACTCAAGCTATAACAAGCTTGAGAATCGCATAATATATTCTTGTTCTACATGCTATCACCAGCAACTTTTAAACAAATAACTCTCGCGCTCATTGCTTCAAGATTAATCGTTGTAATCCTATATGCTTTTATCTTTATTGTTCTCTCTTTTTATGCGCTCAATATCATCACTATTCTTAATTTTAAAGCGCTTATTTTGGGGTTTGTTAGTGTTTTTTCAAGCGCATTGTTTTGTTTTTGCTTGGCAATTTTTGTAGCTAGAATTTTTCAAAACGAACAAAGCATCTTAGGATTTTGTAACATCATCAATCTCTATGCGCTAATGTCTTGTAATGTTTTTGTTCCTTTAGAATACCTACCTAATATTGGTCAATTATTTATCAAAACATCTATTTTTTACTACCTTAATCAACTTCTAATCAAAGCTTTTCAAGGGATTGATACTATACTGGTTTTAGCAACTTCAACATTTTTCATTATTGGTGGCATTATTTTATTTTTACTAAGTGCTAATCGCATGTTACTAACACCAAAAGAACGCATGCGTTAAATCCTTAATCCCACCATTTATCAATTGTTTAATGGCTCAAAAAAGGGGTAAGCCCCAACCCCTTAAAACGCTAAACGCATTCCAATATTCCCGGTAATGTTGATCATTTTATAATCCAATCCAAACCTAGCACCCACCCCAGCATTCGCATAAAAGCTTTTAAACAACCTCACTTCCCCGCCTGTAGTGATGCTCGCAAAAGTGTTATAAAGCTCGCCTTTCCTATAGCTCAAAGTGTTGTTACCAATGAAACGCACCAATTTATCCCCCATAGAATTAACTAATAAGTCTCTACCAACGCCGCCAATCGCATAAAAATAAGAGTTTGTGTTGAAATAATGGCGGTTCTCCAAAGCAAGATCAATCGTTAAAACGGATTTTTTAGACGGATCCGCATTAGCTTTAAACTGGTTATAGAGTGCGTTATTCATCACTCCATCTAAACCGGTCATGCCAATATAGTAATACCTTAAACCAATTTGAGGTTTTAAAATGATGCTTTTGTTTTTAAAAATAAAATCATACCCGTAATTAACTTTCGCGTTCGTTGTCCATGTGCTGTATTTATAGGACTGATTGATCATAGAAAGCAGAGTGTCGTTGGAGCTGATTTGGTTTTTATTAGCCCCCCAAGTTTCATTGACGCTAAAAGTCAGCTCGCTCTTTTTAATGAAAGCTCTCGCATACAAGCCCACATCCACATTATCGGATTTAGAATTAGTGATGCGTTCATAAAAACCACTATACCCATAAGCCGCATACCCTCCAACAATCACACCCTTAATGAATCTGTCATAGCCCACATTGACACCATAGAGCGTTCCTGTGCCATTTTCCACAAAGCTCACGCCCCCAACGCCGGTCGCCCAAAGGTTGTTTTTTAGTTTATCCCTTTGAGAGTATTTTAAAATCACATCCATCGCATTAGGGATCGCATCAGCAAATCTTTGGTTTTTAAGGCTGCTCAAGCGTTCGCTAAAATCCGTTGAATCAAAGGAAGCGAAATTAGAAAGCTTGGCTAAACGGCTCATTTGTTGCGTGTAAGTGTTGAGCTGTAAAGCATCGGTGGAATTGTTTTTAAGATTGGGTTTAGAAAGCATGCCTAAAGTGCTGGTAATATCTTTCATTAAAGTAACAATGTGTTCAGTGGGATTGTCTTGCAAATAATAAGGAGCGAACAAGGGATTACCCCCCTTAGCCACAAAAAGCTCATTCAGCCACAGAATGGAATTATTGCCCGCGGATTTGATCGCATTCAAACCAGCACTGCCTTGAATGTATTTAATGTAATACTCCAAACTAGGGGCATGAATATCCATGGGTTTATCCGAGACGGTAACTTGAACTTTATCATAAAGGATAGATGAATACACCATTTGCCCTTGATTGTCTTTAAAGCTCACCACAAGACCCCCATCTTTAATATTGACCGGTTGGTTGTCATAGCTTAGTAAATCGCCCTTTAACTGCATGCGTTTGCCGTTAAAGTCAATGAGGGTGTAAAGCTTGAGGTAATCGCTCAAGCTCCCTCCAAGAATCGTTTGATTATCATAGCCATAAACCATGCGTTTAGCGTTGATAAGCGTGTAAGCGCCTTGCTTTTGAGTATTAAAATGGATCAAAGCTTGATTGTTATAAGACATGATCGTAGAAGCACCAGTCACGCTCAGTATCGTTTTATCAGTCGGGCGCTTGAGGTTGAAAGTCAATGGCCCTTCGCTCTTAAAATTCCCCCCCACATTCAAACCATTTTCATTCGTGCTGAGAGCCGCTCCTTTAACCACATTGAGATTACCGCTAATGTCAGCCCTATAATTAGAGTTATTGTTAAAAGCGTTATTCACGATCAAATTATTCGCTTTAAAAGTAGCGTTTGGCCCTAAATCCAAAGTCCCGATCGTGGTATTTTGTAAGACTTTTGAAAAATCCACTAATCCATTCGCTCTAATTGAACCTAAGAAAGCGAAATTATTCGCATTCACTTCTAAAGTTTCATCGGTTGAAGTGCTTGTGTTTGAAAGATTGGTTTTTTTCTCGCCCATGCAATTTAAAACATTCACGCAAATTTGACCTTTTTGAACGCTAATATCGTTTCGTGGCGCGTTAAGAATTAAACCATTGGTAGCGTTTAAGGTATCTAATGAAATATTAGAAAAATCTTTAGATACAAAAGAAAGCCTGCCCTGATATTGCGTGAAATTAATCGTGTTTTTCCCATTAAAGATAATGGACTTGCCCGCCACAAAATTCAATTCCCCCCCTGTAGCGTTACTAAACGAGCTGTTATTAGTAAATAAATAATCTTTAGCCACAAAATTGAAATTCCCTTTTTGCCAAAGATTGTGCAATCCCCTAGAGCCTAGTAAAGATCCAAAACCCAATTGTTTTAACTCATCTTGTAAGGATTTAGGCAGTATGGAGCCCAAACCTTGATGATAAACACCCCCTAAGCCCTTATCAGCGATGATTTTATTAATCATTTGCCCTAGGACTTGATTGCTCATGATTTTATTCACTACGCCTTCGCCTAATAAGTCATTTAACGCTTTTTCGCCTATGCTAGAAATGGTGTTAGTTAGCTCTTCACTGGGGTTAGTGATGCTATTTAGAGCGATATTGACTAACACGCTCAAATCCTGCGGGCCGAGCCAAGAAATGAGCTTATTGACTAAGGGGGCTTGATTGATCATTTGATTGAGAATATCCCCAAAAGTCGTTTTGTTCAAAAAACCTTGCAATTCTTTAGAATCAGCACTAGAACCTATTTTATCAAGAGCTTGATTCAAGCCTCCAGGCACAAAATTATTCGCAAAAGCGCTCAAGCTTTGCTTGCCATACCAGTTATTGATGAAATTCTCTACATTTTCAATCCCTAAAGTTTTAACGATGAATTTTTCAAACCCTGAAGAATGGGCTTGGATTTGCTCTAAAAGCATTTGATCGATTTCTTTTCTTTTTACAGGATCTAACGCGTTTAAAAGCCCGTTTTCACCAAAAACATCGCCCACCGTTTTAGAATTTAAAATTTCCATGATTGCGTTTTTAAAAGCACTCACGCCTAAGAGGTTATTCACTTCAGTAGGGCTAAGCAAAGAGCTTAAAGTCTTAGATCCAAAATCTTTAGGGATCATGTTGGCTAAATCTTTAGGGATAGCGTTATTATTCAAGCTTTCTTCATAAACAATATTAGAAAGCGCATTCCCTAAACCTTTTTCTCCAAAAAGCTTTTCAATGCCACCTTGCCCTAGATAAGAAAAGATTTTATCAGTCCCTTGAGCGTCAATATTGGCTTGATTAAGCACTAAATTCGTCGTGCTTTCAAAAGACACATTCGCGCTCCCTCCACTCCCCCAAGCGTTCCCGCTGCCGATTGTCCCGGTAATGTAAATGTTTTTAGCCTTAAAATTAGCGTTAATATAGCCTAAATAAGGCGCGCTAGAATTAAGCAATTGCCCCAAATTAGTCTGTCTGAACATCTGGCAAGTGTTATCCCCAACCGCACATGGATTTTTATAGCCATCGCCTCCAAACCACACCACGCTATTAGTGTTCGTTTGCCCTTCTTTGATCGCCCCTACAACGAGATTGCCTTGAGAGAAATCATAATTAGTTGTGTTAGAAAAATTATTGATGATCTTCAATAAACTCTTCCAATTTGCTTGGTTTAAAGCAATGCCATATTCTTTTAAGATACTAAAAATCGTTTCAAAGCTATCCGGGCTATTGAGATTGAGATTGTCTAAAGCCCCTGAAGATAAAAGATTGGCTATTTTAGGCAAAAACTCCTTACCCAAACTAGCGATCATATTCAAATCTTGCTTAGTGATAGCCTGATTATAAATGTGTAAGGCTTGTAAGGGTTGGTTTTGCGCGTTATAAGTCCCGGGTATCTCATTATTCTTACCAAAGCCTTTGATATTGCTACTCAAATAATAAGTGCCGGCTTTATCGCTTGTGTGATTATAGGAATTAGAGCTTTCATCATAAGGGTTTTTTTGGTAATCATACAAGCTAGGAGCGAGATTAAATGCCGTATTATTAGAAACGCCGTTTTGAGAGATTTGGATTTTCAGGCGGTTGTTATGCAAGGTTTCTGTAATCGTTTCAGTCGTATTGAGCGGGTTAGTGAAACTCCAAGAATGAACGCCGTTATTGAACGAGTAATTAGCTTTGTCAATCTGTATGCCATAAAAACGGATCTTTTCATAGCCGTTATTCCCCATTAAACCCTGAATGTTTTGAGCTTGTAAAATATTATAAACTAAGGGCTTGTTTTTTGCATCAAACAAATTCACATTAGACAGATTCAAAACGCCTTGAGATCCAAAGCTGAAATTCCCGCTTGCATTAATAGATAAAGCGTTACCTCCATTGCCTAAAAGGTTTAGAGTGCCATTTAAAAGAACGCTTTGAAAATTTAGGGTGCTGTTGTTACCTAAATCAAATGAAGCGTCTGCATTAAAGGTCGCTAGTTTAGTGAAAGAAATTTGAGAATTATTAGCATAAAAACTCACAGGAGCGTTAAAAACGCTATCGCCATTGAAGTTCAACAAGCTTGATCCGTTGAGGTTGAAATCCGTTTCCCCTTCTACGCTAAGTGCATTAAAGCTCGCTTGAGAACTTTCAGCTAAATTCATCGTAGAGTTATTTTCAAAAGTGGAAGCCCCTTGGAAATTGATATGGATATTTTTAGCCCTTAGATTGAGTGTGGCTTGATTAAAATTCGTATTCCCTTTGAAATTGATAAGGCGCACAGAATTGCCAAAATCAGGCGTTTTACCAAATAGAGGGATTCCATAAAAGGTAACATTAGCGTTATTGAAATTTGCTTGATTGAAGCTTAATTGAGCGTTAGGGTTCAAATTCAAATAAGACACCCCGTTAAAAGCGGTTGTGCCGTTAAAATTCGCCACGCTGTTGTTGTAAAAAGAAAGGCTTGAAGCGTTTTCTAAAGTCGTTTGGGTTTGGCTATCCCCAATATTAATAGCAGCGTTGGGTTTGACTGAAAGCCTGGAATTATTGAAAGTAACATTCCCATTCAATGAAGACTGATTCACATTTTTAGACACATCAATAACCATTTGAGAGTTATTGAAAATAATGTTATTGGCTTTCAAATCATAGCGGATGCCCCCTCCTAAAATGGAATTAGTGAATATCAAATCTGTATTCGCAGCCATATTCACATACGAAGAACCGCTTTCAGTCGCTCCGTTAATATTGGTCCAGCCGCTAAAAGTGGTGTTTTCAAAAGTGATACGCCCTGAATTAAAATTAAAGCCTCCCCATGTGAAATCCCTAAAGTTAGAGTTTTTAATATCCATAGAAAACCTGGAATTAAAATTCGCCCATGAATGCTGACTCGCGCTAGTTTGTAAGCCCATAGCCACGGTTTGGAAATTCGTATAATTCAACCCGTCAGCGTTCAAGGTTTTATCAGCGTTAAAATTAATCGTCGCCCCACCGCCAGCGTTAGGGTTGCCAACATTAAAGTTATTCGTTAAAAAGATATTAGTCGCGTTGAAATTGCCATGCAAATACAGCAAATTATTCTTACCAAACCAGATAGATCCGCCATTGTTATTGGCTTTTTCTTGCGCACTCCCTAAAAGCAAAGTCCCTACCACCGTAGCCCCAAAGTTCAGCGACCATGCAAAAGCGCTAGAGCCGATAAGATCTTGATTTTTATAAGGTGCGATGTAGCACACGCCAACACACACAGGGGTTTTTCCTGGAATAAAATCAAATTGCTTCCTCACTTGACTCCAAATATCCTTAGAATCAGCGTCTGTGTGGAAAGACGAAGAGTGGAGCGTAAGGTATTTATAAGTGATAGATCCCGAATTAAAAGTTTCTTCAAAAACAAATTTTTGGCCGTTGCTTTGAGTGAATTGCACAAAATAAGTGTTTTTCTCCGTCCTTAATAAAGTCCCTCGTTCGCCACCATAATGGATCAAATTCCATAAATTTTGCGAAAAAGCATTATCCGCCAAAGCTTGGTTATTGTATTTGATGCTATCCCCACTTAAAAGCGTGTAAGTGGTTTCATTGGTCAAATTCCTTTCAATATTAAAAATACTATCATTTTCAATAGAAACTGATCCTTTAAGGCGGCTGAAAGGATCGCTGTTGATGAGCGTGTTTGTGCCTTTAAAAGTGGTGTTTTTAGTGTCATTAAACGAATAGCTACCGCCATTAAACGAGTTGTTGTTGAAGATAAGGTTTTGCACTCTGGCATTGATATTATAGGAATTGAAGGTGTTGTTTTCTAGGGTTAAAGAATTTCCAGTGCTGTTTTCACCCCCTTTATAAATCAAGGTGCCGTTATCATTGAAGGCCACATTTTTAATCACTGCCTTCCCGTTAGCACTAGCGTTATCCACACCAAAATTCCCCCCTCCATTCACAGAGCCTTTATCCCAAGTAATGTTATTGGCCTTAAGGTTAAAGCCTCCATGCGGGGTTTGGTTGCTAAAATTGGCGTTTGTTGCATTCAAATTACCATTATTGACAATGAAATTCATCCATGAATTTTGCAAACCGGCTTTATCGTTATTCAAATTAGCGTTAGCGATATTCAAACGCTCTTGAGCGTTAAACACTAAAGTCGCGCCCCCACCGGTTTGAGCGCCATTACCAGAGCGAATCGTGCCGGTAATATCAATTTGATTGGCTTTAAAAACGCCTTGAATATAGCCCACTAGCCCCCATTCAGCCCCTGAAGTTTTCCCAAAACTCACCACGCTATTAGAAGCGGGATTCGCCCCATCAAGAAAAGGGGTGGTCTGATTGAACACTAAAACGCTGTTAGCGCCGCTATAATCTTGCGTGAAAACGCCTGTGCCAGCATTCTTCCAAGTCGTCATGCCGTTGAGATAGAACACGGTGTTACTGACGTTATTATTGATATTTTTAAGATGGAATACATCATTGTGGATACTCACGCAATGCGTATAGCCTAGAGTGCATAAACGAGTGAGCGTGATCCCATTATTAAAATTTTCTTTGATGTAGTAAGTCAAGCCGTTATCGGTGAAATGGATATTATAAATTTTAGCGCTGCTTGGCACGGATTGATCCTTATTTACTAGCGTGCCGCTAGGGTTTTCCCCACTAATCCAGCGCAACATTTGATACAAAGCGTTATTATTATCCTTATAATCCACGCTTTTAGCGTTAAGCAATTGATAAGTCGTGCCCACGCTTAAACTGCTCAAAAGCCCTTGCATGTTGAAAACAACGCCCTTATTGAAAGTAAAAGCTGTTTGAGCGCCATTTATTTTGAATTGATTATTCACATTGAAAGCATCATCAGTAAAACTGACTTTAGGGGTATTGTTGAAATTAAACACGCCCCCATTGAACGAGTTATGATTAAAATCCACTTGCTTAGCGTCAAAACTAAACGAACCATTATTAAACGAATTGTTATTAAAAGCATTTGTTTGCTCTGCGTGGTTGAAATTAAACGAACCGCCATTAAATTTGTCTTCATTAAAGGCGTTATTCACGCCATCAAAAGAATAAGAAGCGTCATCTAAAACGGATTTTTCAATGGTGGTCTTGCCTTGAAACTTAAAATTCCCTGCTAAAAAGTTCGTGTTTTTAAAGGTGTAAGAATTTTCAGCGCCTTGAAATTTATAATAAGCCTTGTTGAAATTCACACTATCAAAAGCACCATTACCGGTAAAATCATACCCCCCACCCGTCCAATCGTAAAAATCAGACTGAGAAACATTGATCTTACCACTCCCAGAGCCATTCCCTAAAGCGATAAAAGTCATGTAAGAGTTTTGTGAAGTGGTTTTTAGGTTTTTAAAATCAGCTCCAGCGATATTAATTTCAGTCGCGCCCACAAAATTCAAAGTCGCTCCCCCACCGGTTTGAGCGCCATTCCCAGACATCATGTTACCGGTGATATAAACCCTATCGGCCGTAAAAGTGCCAGTAATATATCCCGTTTTCCCCCAATTAACCCCTTGATACCCCCCAAAACGCACCGTGCTGTTAGATTTAGGGATGCTGCCATTAGCCCAAGGGGTCGTAGCGTTAAAGACTAAAGCACTGTTTTTCCCGCCATAGGTTTGAGAAAATCTCGCATTAGTGTAATTCCAAGTGTTTAAGCCGTTAAGATAAAAAATCGCATCAGCTCTATCATCATTAATATTTTTTAAGTTAAAGACATTATCATAAATATTCACGCTATTGGTGTAGTAAATATTATTCGCACCATAATAGACAGATTGTAAAACAATAGAATTAGGGCTAAAAATTTGTCTAAAATTATAGAGCGTGCCGCCTAAATTGTAGGTTACATAGTAAGTGTGGGTGTTGTTATTAGAAGTGGCGTTTTTGCTGTTGTCTTTTGTGGCTTGCGTGTTTTTAAGCCTGATGATATTCCATAAGTTGCTGACATCATTGTAAGCGATAGAGCCATTTTTCATGCTAAAGAGCGTGTAAGCGCTCCCTATGCTGGGCGTGTAATTTTGAATATTAAAAACCGCATTAGGATTAATGGTAACTTTAGCGCTCATATTGACAAAGGGCGAAGTGGGGTTGTTGATCGTGGTTGTGCCTTGAAAATGAACGCTAGCATTAGATCTATCAAAAACGAACCAACCCCCATTAAAGGTCAAATTGTTAAAAGTGATATTGCTTGCATTAAGAATGTAGGCATTTCCTATAGTATTAGTGTTGCCATTAGGCATGCTCCCTAGAGCGCTGTTATTAAAGGTAACGCTATTGGCGTTAAGATTGAGTTTATAATGATTGATATTAGAGTTAGTAAAGGTGATGCTCCCCCCGATACCATTCCCACCCTTATAAGTGAGCGCGCCGTTATTGTTGAAAGTTACCCCGCTAATGGTGGTTGTGCCATTGCTATCCACATTATCAAAGCCAAAATTCCCGCCATTGACGATCCCGCCATTATAAGTGATCTTTCGCCCCATCACATTAAAGCCCCCATTAGGGGTTTGGTTGCCAAAATCCGTGTTTGTCAAATTCACGCTATGATTGGAAATCAAATTGATCCAAGAAGTTTGCATCCCGGCTCTGTTATTTTGAAAATAAGCCCCATTAGCGCTTAATTCGTTTGAGCTTTCAAAAACAAGTATCGCCCCTCCGCCGGTTTTTAACTCATTACCCGATCCAACAGCTCCTGTGATAAAAATATCTCTAGCCTTAAAAACCCCTGTAATAAAACCTATATAGCCCTTTTCCCCAAACCACACAGAAGAATTATTAGGCGTTGCGGAAGCGTTTTTTGTCCCTATGTATAACTTACTATTATTATAGTTTTGCGTAAAACTCCTATTCCCCCCAGCCCAAGTGCGCAAAGGGCTGATATAGTAGGATTTGTTGTTATTGTTTTCATTCACGCTATTGAGCCAATACACCGAACTATTATAATCTTCACTTTGAGCGCTCAAAGCCGAAACGAACCCTAGCCCTAAGAAGATTTTTTTATTAATGGATAGAGAAGAATTTGAATGCGTTTTTAAGGAGTAAATTGTCAAAGGCGAGTTTTTGATTGTGTATTTTTTAGCGATTTTCTTTTTAATACCCTTAAAAGAGCGGTTTTTACTAAAGCGTTCCCTTAAATCTATTTTGCCATTTCTATAAGTCATATTTTGAACCCTTTCATGTGGTCATACTCGTTGTTATATTTTTTGATGCTATCCATTATACAATATCAATTAAAAACGGCACGATCTCCTTATATCATAAGGATCTTATCTTATTGATAACGACCACCAATAGGCTATTTTTATTCTCTCGTGAAGCACCCAACCGCTAAAGCGATTGGGCTTCCTCGGCTGATGTTGCCCGTAGGGAGAGTTTGGTTCTCACTCTGTGTCCCTATAGTAGGGATTTTACAGAGTTTGAGCTCCAACGCATTCCCTACAGGTCTCACACATTATATCTCCAAAGGCGTAACTTTGTGCACTTCCTGCACTAGATACGAATGTATGGGGATATGATACCATGAATTGGTAGCATTTATCCCAAACACTAAAGATATTTGGGATTTCTGCTTGAGTGGTTAAAACATATAGCTATAAGCCGCATGGATAAAAACGCTCTCTAAAAAATAAGAATTTTTAAAAGAATTTCTAGTCTTTGAAAAAGGGATTTTAGCCCCAAGCTCTACGCGGTGGTGATGAGCAATCGTGCTGCCAAGCCCCACATTAAACAAGCCGTTATAACCCATAAACGAACTATTTTTCATGCCTAAATGGTTATTTTGATAAAAATACCCTATCCCAAGCCCCCCATACACCCCAAAGCTGTATTTTTTGTAAGTGTAAAAATCGCTCAACACATCCATATTTAAGCTCAATAAAGAAGTGTTAATCGTGTGGAATGCGGTTGGTTTGATTGTCATAAGGTAGGAAAATTCACCCCTTAACGCTAAAGCTTTAAAAAAAGCGAATTGATACCCCCCTTTAGCCCCCCATAAAAAAGCCGTATAAGAAGAATCGCTAGCTGGTTTTGGGGTTATTTTAATAGGGGCTAAACCCACCATAGCCCCAAAATAAATATGACTTTTTTTAGGCTCAAACGCCCCTAACAAGCCCACCCATAAAGCTAAAATGAAAACAATCTTTTTCATTCTAAAGTTTTTTGGTTTTGATAAAACCGCTTGATTTTATCATCTATGGGAGCGAGCAAACGATAAAACACCGGCACAATCAGTAAGCTTAACACCATAGAAATCATCAAGCCCCCACTCATCGCAATCCCTATAGGGGATTTCATCGCCGCTCCATCCCCACTCGCCAACGCTAAAGGCAGCATGCCGCAAACCATCGCAATGGTCGTCATTAAAATCGGTCTTAGACGGGTTTTGCCGGCAAATAAAATGGCTTCTTGGATATTCAAACCTTTTTTACGCTCTTCATTCGCCACATCAATTAAAAGCGTGGCGTTTTTACCCACCATACCAATGAGCAAAATCAATCCTATCATAGAGAACATGCTCAAAGGCTGATGCACTAAACCTAGAGCAAAAAACGCCCCTGAAAAGCTTAAAGGCATGGTAACCATGATGATAAAAGGCTCTAAAATGGACTCATACAACGCCGCTAAAATCATATAAATCAACACAAACGCTGTCGCTAGAGCGATCAAAAACTCCCCGTTGCTCTCTTTAGCGTTATCCGCTTCACCGGTAAATCTGTAATTCGCTCCTTCAACCAGCCATTCTTTCGTGTTCTTGCTCACTTGCGTTAAAATCTCGCCCAAAGAAACGCCCGCATTCCTATTAGGCTCAGCAAGCACCGTAACGCTGCGCTGGCGGTTATAGCGAGAAATACTGGAAGGGCTTTGGGTTTCTGTGATTTCCACTAAAGCGTCTAAAAACATCAACTTATCGTATTTGTTGCGCACTTGCAAGCGTTTGATGTCTTCTACAGAAACGCGCTTATCATCAGGCACTCTAATGATCATGTCGTATTCTTTGCCATCTTCTTTGAAGACGCTCGCTTGAGAAGTCCCAGAGAAAGCAGAGCTCACCACTGAACCAATGGTTTGAGCGCTCACGCCGTATTTGTTGGCGTTTTGTCTTAAGATTTTGAGTTGCAATTGCGGCTGCGATTCGCTCGTGCTTGTATGGTAGCTTTCAACCTTGCCTTTTAATTCAGGGCTTTCTAATAAGAATTTCTTCAAATTCGCTACGCTTTTATCCACCGCTTCTTGAGAATGAGAGAACACATAGGTTTGAAAGGGCGAACTATCCCCACCGCCCCCTATAAGAGCAACTTCAGAAAGATTAATAGTATCTAAACCTTTAGCTTCAGGCAAGCTTCTCAACTCTTTCCTTAAAGCGCTCATCAACTCAAATTGCCCCAATTGATGCTCTTTTTTACGCTCTTTTAAAGGCTTGAGTTGCACAAAAATTTTAGCCTTAAAAGGGTTTTGTGTGGTGCCATAACCCACTTGCAGGGTGGTAAATTCCACTTCAGCATGTTTTTCAATCGCTTCTTGAAAGATCTTACTCTTTTGTGTCATGTAATCTATGCTCACGCCCGGTTTAGCCTTAAGCCACACTAAAAACCTCCCCCTATCTTCTTTCAGCATGAAATCCATGCCCAATTTAGAAGCTACAAAAAGTGAACCCACAAACACCAAAACCACCGCTATAAAGATAATGAGCTTGTGGTTTAATACCCATTGGAGTAACCTGGTATAACGAGACTCTAAAGCCTTAAAAAAAGGCTCACTCCACACATAAAAACGAGAATGCCTGGGATTAACTACGACTGAGCTTACCATAGGAATAATCGTAACGACCACCACATACGACAAAGCGATCGCTAAAGCCACCGTGATCCCAAAGCTTTGGAAAAAGCGCCCAATAATGCCTTTCATGTTCCCTATAGGCACAAAAACAGAAAGCAGCATCGCTGAAATCGCTACTAGAGCAAAACCAATTTCCCTCACCCCCTCATAGCTCGCTTTTCGTTTGCTCATGCCCATTTCTAGCTTTTTATGGATGTTTTCAATCACCACGATCGCATCATCAATAATGATCCCTATCGCTAGCGTTAAAGCCACCATGGTGAGCATGTTTAATGAAAAACCCATCCATTGAATGAGCGCAAAAGTCCCCATGATAGAAATAGGGATAGAGATCGCTGAAACAAGGGTGATCGTGCCGTTACGCAAGAACACAAACACCACTAAAACCGCTAAAATCGCCCCTAAGACTAGGTCAAATTTCACATCTTCAATAGAAGAGCGAATGAAAGTCGTTGTATCTAAAAAGGGTCTGATTTCATAGCTGGGGCTAATGGCTTGAATGCGCTTTAAAGCTTCATACACCCTATCTACGATTTCAATTTCATTCGCTCCGGCAATCTTTTGGATTTCTAAAATCACACCGGGTTTGTCTTTAAAGCTCGCAAAAGTGTTGTCTTCTTCCAAACCAATTTCAATTTTTGCAATATCGCCAAGACGCACATGATTACCCACCTGGATCTTTTCCACATCCGCCACGCTATAACTATTCGCATTGATTAAAATAGACAATTCCCTTTGGCTATTGACAATGCGCCCCCCATCAATTTCCACATTCTCCGCTTTAAGCGTGCTGAAAAGATCCGCATAAGTGAGGTTGTATTTATTCATCAAAGTGGGATCGGCATAAATCCTAATCTGGCGTTCCCTATAGCCGTTGAGTTGCACGCCCCCTACCCCATCGATTTTTTGGAGCATGGGTTTAATGGTGTTTTTAGTGTAGTCATTGAGGGTTGTAGCAGGCACGCTTGAACTGCTCACGAATAACGAAATAATGGCTTGGCTGTCGGTATCAAATTTATTGATAGAGGGTTTTTTAATGTTGGAGTCATCAAAACGCACCGAAGAAATTTTATTAACCACATCGTTTAAGGCTTCTTCATTAGGCTTTTCTAACTCAAATTCAATGACAACAATACTCACATTTTTAGAACTCGTGGAAGTAACCTTCTTGATCCCATCAATCCCCATCACCGCTTCTTCAATCTTGTCGGTTACCTTACTCTCTATGATTTCAGCACTAGCTCCAGGATAAGTCGTAGTAACCACCACCGTAGGCAAATCAATTTTAGGGAAAAGCGCCACGCTCAATTTTTTAAAACCCATAGTCCCAAAAAAGACAATCGCCAAAGCAAACATCAAGGTCGTAATAGGACGATTAATCGCTGTTTTATACATCAAAATATCCTATTATTTCGTTTGGATAAACCCATCGCCAAAAAGCCCCACTGCCATAGGCTTAGATAAAAGGGCTTCAGCGCTCACTTTTCTAGTGTTTTCATCAACCGTGGGGTAAATCTTAGTGATTTTAGCTTCATGCTGATTGGAATCCCCGTCTATAGAATAAGTGTAAGTGTCCCCCACTTTGACCGCATTAATATATTTAGAATCAAATTCAATAACCAATTTCCTAGCATGGCTGACTAATCTCAATAACACCGTGTTATTCGCGCTCACCCCTTCGCCCACTTGAATGTTTTTACTCGCTATTACGCCATCAAAAGGGGCCCTTAAAATGGTTTTATTCAATAGCGCAATAGAATAAGCGTAATCTGATTCCAAACGCCTGTAAGTGAACTCATAACCCTCTAGAGTGTTTTTATCCACAGCGCCCCCAATTTTGCTGTATCGTTGGTATTGCTTTTTAGCGAAAATGAGTTGTTGCTCGGCAGAATCGCTTTGAGCCTGCTTGTCTTGATTATACAAAAGCAACAAAACATCGCCCTTTTTGACCACGCTCCCCTCAGTAACCTTAATGCTATCCACAATCCCTGTGCTGTCTAAGGTGAGCTTGGAGTCTTGCACCGCTTTCACATTGAAAATCGCATACACTCTCTCGCCAGCTTCCAAACTCAAAAGACTCAAAAAAAGTCCTATTAAAATTTTTCGTATCATTTTTATTCCCTTAATGCACATAGTCGTCTATTTTATGCCCGCTGTTGAAAATGTAATTGGCTTTTTGCACTTCATAATTATTGAGCGCTAAATTGTAAGCCACTTCCGCATCAAAGCGCGTGGTTAAGCCTCTTAAATAGGTGGTGAAATCCACTAAATTAGCGTCGTATTTCCTTTTAATATTGGCAAAAGAAAGATTAGCCGCATCCAAACTAGCCTTGGAAGATTCAATCTTGGCTCTGGCAATATCAAGCGACTTTCTGTAAAGCTGTTCGTCTTTTTCTTGCTCTAATTTTTTATACGCTAAATTCTTTTCATTCGCTAATTGGCCTAACATGATGGATTGTTTTTGCAAGCTCAACCCTATATCATCAAAAATATTCAAAGTCGCAGTAACCCCAGCCGTGTTTTGCTGACCGGGGAAGAAGTTCCCAAAACCCCCCAAAGCGTAAGCGGGTTTTTGGATCCAAAAAAGCCATGAGTCATACACATCTATCTTGGGGTAATAATTGAGTTGTTTGTTTTGATATTTGAGTGCGGAAATTTGCTCCCTTAAAGAGACCAAATCTTTCCTTTCTCTCAATTGCAAATTAGGCACATCAATCGTAGTCTTTTTTAAATTTTTCACATTGAGATTAGTGAGGTATTCTAAAGTCAAGCGGTTTTGTTCCAAAGCAAATTGCATGTCTAAAATATCGTATTCGCTCAAATTCCCTTGCGCTTTTAAGCTTTGCAAATCATCAATCGTAGTTAGCCCTTTGTCATAGAGTTTGGTAACCCTTTTAATGTCCGTTTTGATTTGCTCTAATTTCTTTTGTAAAGCGATCATGCGAGCTAAATTATTAAAATACTCGTAATATTGTTGCACCACTTGCAAATACACGCTTTGGCGGCTATACTCTAAATTAGCCACAGTGGATCGGTAAGTCGCAGACTTTTCTTTGACATTATTCACATCGCTAAAACCATTAAACACATTCAATTTGACTTCAGCTTGGAGTTGTTGCGTGTTGTAATGCTTAAAGTGCGGAGTATCCCTATTTTCATTCTTAAAATTATAACTCGTATTTAAGGTGGGTAAAAACATCGCTTTGGCGATGGTGTGGTTCTTCATCGCTTGCTTGACGCTGAGTTCTTGCGCTTGCAGACTGAGATTAGTGGTAGCCCCCTTTAGCAATTCATAAAGCCCCAAAGCGGCTTTATCGCTTTTTTCATGGTATTTAGCAATCTCTTGATTGATGGTGGTCGCTGTTTCTTTAGGCGAATGCAAAAAACCCGGTGTTGCTTCTAAAGAACTTGTCGGCGGATCAATGAGCTTTAAATTCTTATGGCTGTAATTGTTAAGGATTTGCTTGATTTCATCTGGGGTTTTAGAGGGGGTTTGGGCTAGAGCTAAAACTGCACACAAGCCCCATAAACTAACATATCTTATAATAGTTTTCATCATAATAGTTTTCACCAAGCCCCCCTATCGCCTGGTTTTAGCATGCACTAATTGCACTAAATATTTTGCGTTTTCTCTGGGTAAATCCGGCAGCATCCCATGCCCTAAATTAAAAATATGCCCTTGATGGCCCATGACTTTTAGAATCTTTTCAACCCCTTCTTCTAAAGCGTTTTTATCATAAAGGCGGGTGGGTTCTAAATTCCCTTGCAAAACATACTTATCGCCTAAAATCTTTTTTGCCACTTCTAAAGGAGTGCCCCAATCCACGCCAAACACATCAAATTCCCCGTCTATGCTATCCAAATAAGCGCCAACCCCTTTAGGGAAAAGGATAACCGGGATATGCGCATAGCGTTTTTTAAGCTCTTTAGATATTTTTTTCAAATAATCCCAACTGAATTTCAAATACGCTTCTTTTTCTAAAGCGCTAGCCCATGAGTCAAAGATCATCACCGCATTAACCCCTGCTTGGATTTGAAGGCTCAAATACTCTATCAATTCAAGGCTTAATTTTTCTAAAAGCGCTTTTAAAACTTCAGGCTCGCTATAAAGCATTTTCTTGCTTTTAGCATACGATTTGCTCCCTTCGCCTTCTATCATGTAAGTCGCTAAAGTCCAAGGCGATCCGCAAAAACCGATTAACGCTTTCTCTTTAGAAAGCTTTTGGCGCGTTTGAGAAATCGTATCATAGACATAGTTTAGTTGTTTATAAGCCCCTATTTTTAGGCTTTCCACGCTTTTTAAATCCGTAATGGTTTCTAAAAAATGCGGCCCCTTTTTGGGGATAAACTCCAAATTCAAGCCCATTTCCAAAGGCACTACTAAAATATCGCTAAACAAAATAGCCGCATCCACGCCTAAAATCTCTACTGGCTGCAAAGTAACTTCTGTGGCTAAATCGCTATTTTTACACAATTCCAAGAAACTCCCCGCTTTTTTACGGCTCTCTTGGTATTCGCTAAGGTAACGCCCCGCTTGCCTCATCATCCAAATGGGCGTATAGGGTGTTTCTTTTCTAAAACATGCATCAATGAAAATCATCATAAATCCTTAAAGGTTTGTCTGATTATTGTTTTTATACTCTATAGTTAATTATTAAAGTGAATATTTTACCCTAAAAATCTCGTAAAATCATAAAAGGTGAAAGTGATACCAATAGAATAGATATTCAATCGTGGCGTGCCAAAGGCTTTAGAAAATTTGCTTTGGATAAAATAAAAAGGGATACCACCCCTTGCTTCTATGCTCAAGCCAAAATTTTTAGCCGCATTGAAAAACAAGCCCACACTCCCCACCGCTGATTGGATATTGAATTGATACTTATCAATCTTAGCCCCTAAAATTTGAAGCTGATAGCCTAAAGCGATTTTAGGGATAACCCACCCCTTAAAAAGCCTCACCCCAGCCATAAACCCAGCGCTCATGAAATACGAATCGCCCATTCCTGCATCCAAATACCCCCCTAACAAAGCTTTCTTTTTCAAAGTATAACCCGCTTCAAAACCTAAAGAAGCGTCATGGTAGATTTTATCCATTAAAATAGGGGGGCGGTTTTTAGGGCGGATGGGGGATCTTTTAGTCGTCTCTGCATGCTGGTAAAGATAGCCGATTTTAAAAGAGCCAAAATATTTTTTAGTAGGCTCTAAAGGTTTAAAAAAATCCCCATCCTTTTTGGCTAGTAAAACTCCTTTTAAAAGGCTTAAAATTAAGAAAAATCTAAAAATCAAAGCTTTAATTCCAATTTTTGTTTGGAAAATTCTACAATCTTTCCATGGAATCTCGCATAAAGTTGAGCTAAAGAAATGGTGTTTTCATAAAGCGCTAAGGCGGAATTTAAATTCTCTTGAACGCCTTTTTCAAAAAAATGTTGCAATTCGTCATAATCTTCTATCTCTATGCCTAATTTTTTTAAAAAAAGATAGCTGTATTTATCCACCACCATCACTTCTTTAGCGCACGCATAGCATAAAATCGCATCCGCGCTTTCTTTGCCAATGCCCTTTTGGTCTAAAAGCCACTCTCTGGTTACTTCTTGTTTAAAATTTTCAAAACTTTGAAAGTCTTTTAAAATATTCTTACTCAAATTAATCAGTCGTTTGGCTTTTTGGTTATAAAACCCGCTAGGGCGGACACACTCTGCAAGCTTTAAAAACTCCGTATCAGCGATTTTTTTAAGATTGATCTCATCATCATTTTCTAAAATGAAAGCGTTTTTTAAATTTTCCAAAGATTTCACAACGGCTTCAAATTTAGTGTTTTGCGTTAAAACCGCCCCTAATAGAGCTTCAAATTTCAAAGCGTTAGGCCACCACCAAGCGGGGGCGTTTTTCAATAAATCCAAGCTCTTTAAAGCCTTTAAAATTTCAAAACTATCTAACACAATAACCGCCTGTAATTAAAATATAAATAAAGAAATCAAAAAGAGTATTTTATTGAAAAAGAAGCAAAAATTAAAGCGAAAAGCCAACGCTTGAAGCGTTAGCCCCATACAAACACCTTTCTTAAAACTAAGTTAAAAGCCTTAAGATATTTTGTTGAACGGTATTGGCTTGACTCATCGCATAGCTACCTGATTGCGCCAAAATGTTGTTTTTGTTGAAATTCGCGCTCTCTTCAGCAAAATCCACATCCCTGATTTGAGATTCAGCCGCTTTAACATTCACTTGAGTGATGCTGATGTTATTCACAGTGCTAATCATTTGATTTTGCACAGAACCTAAATCAGAGCGGACTTTATCCAACATTTTCATCGCAGACTCGGCAATATCAATCACCACCATCGCGCCTCTTAAGGTAGTTACCCCAGATCCCAAGCTTTGATTACCGCTAGCGATGACGGCGTTATAGTTCGCACCACTAGCTGATTTGACATTAGCGTTAAAATTCCCGGTAACATCGCGCAAATTCACCGTGGTTTCCGCCACTTGAGATTCCCCAAAACCAATCGCTGTGAAGCCTAAATGCTGTGAGTCAGAAGCTGAAACGACATTGATGCTCTTAGCGTCTAATCGTGTAAGAGAAAGCCTCCCATAGTTAGTAGAGCCTTTTGTTAAATCCTGACCGCCATTGACCATCGTTAAAGCGCTAGGCCCACTACTGACGCTATCGGTTTTAATTTCAATCCCACGGCCATCTATACTGCGCAAATTCAAGCGCCCTTTTTGATCCGTATAAGCTTCCACGCCGGTTTCTGAAGTAACCGCATTGATCGCTGCAACCAATCGTCCGTCTGAGTCGTTTTTCTTAATATCTGCGATATTGCCCAAATGGATCCCATTTAAGGTTAAATTACTCAAACTTCCTGACTGGACCGCCACATCGCTCGTGGTGATAACGCTCGCATAAGCTTTAACGCCTGTTCGGTTAGAGTTTTTGTTGATCACTTCCGCTAACACACCGATCCCCGTGCCTGCTGAACTAGAGACTTTTACGCTCTCTAAAGTTACATCATTCACGCCATCCACTTGTTTGAAAGTCAAGCTAATATCTCCAGAAGCGGTGATTAACGCACCCGTAGCGATACGAACCTGACCGATTTTATCGGAAGTGGTAGAGCCAATAGAAGCCTTAATGCTTTGGTTAGAATAAGCCCCTACTTGGAATTCTTTGTTAGTGAATTGACCAGACAATAACGCTTGCCCGTTATAAGTAGTCGTGTTACCGATATTATCTAAACCTTGAATCAAACGAACGATGTCAGATTGAATCGCTTTACGAGACTCCGTAGTTTGCCCGTCTTGAGCCGCTTGAGTCGCTTTAACCTTAACGGTGTCTAAGATTTTTAACTGCTCATCCATAGCCTTATCCGCAACCTGGATAATCCCCATGCCGTCATTCGTGTTGGCAATCGCTTGACCCAAACTGCTCGCTTGTGAACGCAAAGAATCCGCCACCGTCATGCCTGATGCGTCATCAGCCGCTTTATTAATCCTTAAACCTGAACTCAATCGCTCCAATGAAGTTTTAAGCGCATTTTGAGTGAGTGCGGATTGCACATGCGCATTCATCGCATTGATATTTGTATTGACCTGAAAAGCCATTGTTGTAACTCCTTGTTATAAAAAACCCAAAGGCATCCTTGCTTTTGGTTGGAACTATAATCGGTTAAAGTTTGAAATTTTAAAGGGCTTTATTTTAAAAACAAAATTAGGAGCATGAAAATGGGTTATAATAAAGAAAATTTGATTATTGAATGCAGACACCAATGGATACCATAAAAAACATTCCATTAAGGACTTTTGTTTTACTCTACAAAAGCTCACCAAAATGTGTTGTGTTGGCATCAATTACAGTGCTATTTATCGGCATTATTCCATCTATAAATATTCTTGTTATGATAAGATTGATTGATATTGTAGTAGACCTATTGCAAAATCATACGCATTTTGAATACAGCTTGCTGTTACCAACTTTGCTACTATGGGGAGCCTTGCTGTTTTTAACGCATGTGTTCTCAGGAATTTCATCAAGCTTGCAAACCATTATTGCTGAACAATTTTCTATAAACATCATCACTCAGCTCGCTAATAAACTCACAAAAGTTAAAAATCTAAATTTTTTTGAAAACAAAGATCACACTATTAAGCTTAACGCTATCCATAACGGACTGCACATCCGCCCCCTAAATTATGTCAGTAATCTCTTTTTCAATCTGCAACGCATTATAGGGCTTGTAAGTCTGTTTGGGATATTATTTTCCATTAGTATTTATCTACCCTTTATAATGATTTTTGCAACAATGCCTTGTATTCTCATATCCAACCATATAGCAAAAAAACATAGCACTTCCATAGATAAGCTTCAAGACCAAAAAGAGAGCATGCAAAATTACCTATACTCTGGATTAGATAACCAAAAGAACAAGGACAACTTGTTATTTAACTTCATGCTAAATTTTCATCATAAATTTATTGAAAACAAAGAACTGTATCTTAATCATTTTGTGAAAGCAGCCCAAAAAAACTTAATATTCACCATATATACTGATATTTTAACCACTATTTTAAGTATTGCACTATTTTTTCTAATGGTTTTTATTATCCTTTCAAAATCAATTGGTGTGGGAGCAATTGCTGGGTATATCCAAGCATTTAGCTCTACCCAGCAGCAACTACAAGATTTATCATTTTATGGAAAGTGGTTTTTTGCTATCAATAAATACTTTGAAAATTATTTCTGTATTTTAGATCACAAAACACCAAAACCAGAAACACAAATCAAATTAGAAGAAAAAATCCATAGCATTACATTTGAAAATGTTAGTTTCTCTTATCCTAATTCAAAGCTTATTTTTGAAAACTTTAATCTCTCTTTACACTCTGATAAAATTTATGCATTAGTCGGCAAGAATGCTAGCGGAAAAACTACGCTGATTAAATTATTGCTAGGGTTTTATATCCCAAATTCAGGTCAAATTATTATCAATAACAAATACTCATTACAGGATTTAGAGCTAAACAGCTACCACCAACAAATGAGCGCTATATTCCAAGATTTTTCTCTTTATGCTGGGTATAGCATTGATGATAATCTTTTCATGCAAAACAACCCCACAAGAGAGCAATTAAAGCAAAAGAGAGAAATGCTAAAATCTTTTGATGAGAATTTTCAAAATTGTCTTAATGATTATAGCAACGCATTATTTGGAACACAGTATAATGGGATAGATTTTTCTCTGGGTCAAAAGCAACGCATAGCTACCATAAGAGCCTTTTTAAAACCAAGTAATTGTATTGTTTTAGATGAGCCAAGCAGCGCCATCGATCCCATTATGGAAAAAGAGTTTTTAGATTTTATTTTTAAAAAATCGCAATCTAAGATGGCTTTAATTATTACACACCGCATGAATAGTGTCAAGCAAGCTGATGAAATTATCGTGTTAGATCAAGGCAAACTAATAGAACAGGGTAACTTTGAAACCCTTATGAAAAAACAGGGATTATTTTACGAATTGTTTTTGAAGCAACAATACTAACGAGCGGTTAAAATGTTTGGTAATTTTGGGTATAATCTCTTCAAATTTAAATAAGGAATGCCACCATGTTTGGGAATAAGCAGTTACAGCTTCAAATCAGTCAAAAAGATTCTGAAATTACGGAGTTAAAAAAAGAAATCAATCTCTATCAAAGCCTTTTAAATTTGTGCTTGCATGAAGGTTTTGTAGGTATTAAAAACAATAAAGTCGTTTTTAAGAGTGGGAATCTTGCAAGCTTAAACAATTTAGAAGAACAAAGCGTTCATTTTAAAGAGAATGCAGAGAGCGTTAATTTACAAGGGGTTTCTTATTCTTTAAAAAGCCAAAATATTGATGGCGTGCAGTATTTTTCACTAGCCAAAAAAACAGGGGGTGTGGGGGAATACCATAAAAATGATTTGTTTAAGACTTTTTGCGCGAGCTTAAAAGAAGGATTAGAGAACGCGCAAGAAAGCATGCAGTATTTCCATCAAGAAACCGGCTTGCTCTTAAATGCGGCTAAAAGTGGTGAAGAACATTCTGCTGAAGGATTAGGGACGGTTAATAAAACGGGTCAAGACATTGAATCGCTTTATGAAAAGATGCAAAACGCCACTTCGTTAGCGGACTCTCTCAACCAACGGAGCAATGAAATCACTCAAGTCATTTCTTTGATTGATGATATTGCAGAACAAACCAATCTATTAGCCCTAAATGCCGCTATTGAGGCCGCACGAGCGGGCGAGCATGGGAGAGGGTTTGCGGTGGTGGCTGATGAGGTGAGAAAACTCGCTGAAAAAACCCAAAAAGCCACTAAAGAAATCGCTGTCGTGGTTAAAAGCATGCAGCAAGAAGCGAACGACATTCAAACCAACACCCACGATATTAATTCTATTGTAGGCTCTATTAAGGGCGATGTGGAAGAGCTTAAATCCGCCGTGAAAAATAACATGATTGTCGCGCAAGCGGCAAAATACACCATCTACAATATCAATAACCGGGTGTTTTGCGGTCTAGCCAAACTTGATCATGTGGTCTTTAAAAACAATCTTTATGGCATGATTTTTGGTCTTAACTCCTTTGACATTACCAGCCATAAGAATTGCCGCTTAGGCAAATGGTATTATGAGGGCGCGGGCAAAGAGAATTTTTCCAACACTTCAGGCTATAGAGCTTTAGAAAGCCACCATGCGAGCGTGCATGCTGAATCTAATGATTTGGTTAAAGCCGTTCAAGAAGATCACATTACCGATTCAAAATACCTAGAGCATAAAGTGCATTTAATGGAAGATAGTGCTAAACATGTCAAAGAAAATATTGATAAGATGTTTTACGAAAAACAAGATGAACTCAATAAAATCATTGAAAAAATTCAAAAAGGCGAATGATTTCATTCAATGAAGTGTTTTGATGTTTTCTAAATCCTTAGAAGCCTTACGCCATGCCAAACGCTACCGCAAAAGAGAGTTGTTTGACCCTTTATTAAAGGATTACGCTTCTAATGATTATTTGGGTTTGAGCGTTAAAAAAGATTTGCTTCAAAACGCTTTTAATAAGCTCCAATCCTTTGATACTCATTCCCCCAAGGCTTCTATGCTAGTGAATGGCTACCACCCTTTGCATGCAGAATTAGAAGAGCGATTAGCGGATTTGTTAGAATTTGAAAGCACTCTTTTAGTGGGGAGTGGTTTTTTGGGTAATCTGGCTTTAATAGACACCCTTTTAGTCAAAAACGCCCTCTTATTCATGGATGAACACTACCATGCAAGCGGGATTTTTAGCGCCAAAGCTAAACCTAATCAAGTGGTTTTTTTCTCGCACAATGACGCTAAGGATTTGAAACAAAAACTCTTTAACGCCCCTAAAAACAAGCTCAAATTCATAGCCATTGAGGGGGTTTATTCTATGGATGCGAGCATCGCTCCTTATGATTTTTATGAAATCATTCAAGAGACTCCTAACGCTTTTTTAATTGTAGATGAAGCCCATAGTTTTGGGACTATCGGCGAAAATTTGTTGGGTTTTTTAGAATATTATCGCATCAAAGAAAAAGACAAAATCATTAAGCTCAGCACTTTTTCTAAAGCACTTGCGAGCTATGGGGCGTGTATTTTAGCCCCTTTACAAGTCATAGAATTTTTAACCAATCGCGCTAAAAGCGTGATTTACACCACCGCTTTAAGCCTGTTAGACACCGCTTTAACTTTAGCCCATTTAGAATACTTTATCGCGCAAAAACAAGAATTAAAAAATGAGCTTAGCAAACACCAACAGATTATTTTTGAAACCTTAGGCGTTAGAACGCTCGCAGGATTTTTTACCCTAGAATTTGAAAACAATCCCGCTCTTTTAAACGCTCATCATTTTTTGAAAGAAAAAGGGTTTTTAGTGGGAGCTATCCGCCCCCCCACGGTTTCTAAACCCCTTTTACGAGTCTCTTTGTCCCTCAAAAACAGCCTAGAAGACACTAAAGAGCTTGCGAACACCCTTTTAGATTATTCTAAAATACAATCTTCTTTTAAGAGTGGTTAAATGCTAAAAAAGATTTTTTATGGTTTTATCGTTTTATTTTTGATTATCATAGGGTTGTTAGCTATTCTTATCGCTCAAGTTTGGGTAACTACAGATAAGGATATTGCTAAAATTAAAGATTATCGCCCAAGTGTTGCTTCACAGATTTTAGACAGAAAAGGGCGTTTGATTGCTAATATCTATGATAAGGAATTCCGTTTTTATACGCGTTTTGAAGAAATCCCCACACGATTTATTGAAAGCCTTTTAGCGGTAGAAGACACCCTCTTTTTTGAACATGGGGGGATCAATTTAGACGCTATCATGCGCGCTATGATTAAAAACGCTAAAAGCGGTCGTTACACCGAGGGGGGTAGCACCCTAACCCAACAACTCGTTAAAAACATGGTGCTCACACGAGAAAAAACCCTAACCAGAAAACTCAAAGAAGCTATCATTTCCATACGCATTGAAAAAGTCTTAAGCAAAGAAGAAATTTTAGAGCGCTATTTGAACCAAACTTTTTTTGGGCATGGGTATTATGGCGTCAAAACCGCAAGTTTAGGGTATTTTAAAAAACCCCTTGACAAACTCACGCTTAAAGAAATCACCATGTTAGTCGCCTTGCCTAGGGCTCCAAGTTTTTATGACCCTACCAAAAATTTAGAATTTTCACTCTCTAGGGCTAATGATATTTTAAGACGGTTGTATTCTTTAGGCTGGATTTCTTCTAACGAGTTCAAATCCGCTCTCAATGAAGTGCCAATCGTCTATAACCAGACTTCCACGCAAAACATCGCCCCCTATGTCGTGGATGAAGTGTTGAAACAATTGGATCAATTAGACGGGTTAAAAACTCAAGGCTATACCATAAAGCTCACGATAGATTTGGATTACCAACGCTTAGCGTTAGAGTCCTTGCGTTTTGGGCATCAAAAAATCTTAGAAAAAATCGCTAAAGAAGAGCCAAAAACTAACGCCTCTAATGAAGATGAAGACAACTTAAACGCCAGCATGATAGTTACAGACACAAGCACCGGTAAGATTTTAGCTTTAGTGGGGGGGATTGATTATAAAAAAAGCGCTTTCAATCGCGCCACGCAAGCCAAACGGCAATTTGGGAGCGCGATAAAGCCTTTTGTGTATCAAATCGCTTTTGATAATGGCTATTCCACCACTTCTAAAATCCCTGATACCGCGCGAAATTTTGAAAATGGCAATTATAGTAAAAACAGCGAACAAAACCACGCATGGCACCCTAGCAATTATTCTCGCAAGTTTTTAGGGCTTGTAACCTTGCAAGAAGCTTTGAGCCATTCGTTAAATCTAGCCACGATCAATTTAAGCGATCAGCTTGGCTTTGAAAAAATTTATCAATCTTTAAGCGATATGGGGTTTAAAAACCTCCCTAAAGACTTGTCTATTGTATTAGGGAGCTTTGCTATCTCACCGATTGAAGCGGCTGAAAAGTATTCTTTATTTTCTAATTACGGCACCATGCTCAAACCCATGCTCATTGAAAGCATCACTGACCAACAAAACGATGTCAAAACTTTCACGCCCATGGAAACTAAAAAGATCACCTCTAAAGAGCAAGCTTTTTTAACCCTCTCAGTGCTGATGAATGCGGTAGAAAACGGCACAGGGAGTTTGGCTCGCATTAAAGGTTTAGAAATTGCCGGTAAAACCGGGACTTCTAACAACAATATTGATGCTTGGTTCATTGGCTTTACCCCCACCCTACAAAGCGTGATCTGGTTTGGGAGGGACGACAACACGCCCATTGGCAAAGGAGCGACAGGAGGAGGCGTTGTGAGTGCACCTGTGTATTCGTATTTCATGCGTAATATTTTAGCGATCGAACCTTCTTTAAAAAGAAAGTTTGATGTCCCCAAAGGCTTGCGTAAAGAAATCGTGGATAAAATCCCCTACTACTCAACCCCTAATTCCATCACCCCTACCCCACAAAAAACCGACGATGGCGAAGAACGCCTATTGTTCTAAGCCTACATGGCTATAGGGACTTTCACATCGCTGTAATTGATAGAATCTTTAAAGATTTCTTCCACTTTAGCAACAAGGATACTCACCGCTTGATTGTCTAATCCCATTTTATGCAACCCTTCGCTCAAAGCGTCCTTATCAAAACCACGCGCGCGCACTAACGCAAACACTTCCTCATTGTTAGGATTGATATAAATCCCTAAACGATCCACATTCATCAAGCTGTCATAAATGGGCTGTGTCATTTGGATAAACATCTCATTAGTGATCTTTTGCTTGATGCGGTTGGATTTGGAAAGGTAAGTCTCTTTGAGTTTATGCACGATATTTTGCGCCACTCTTATTGTCGCTCTTTTGGTAGCGATTTTTTCTATCTCTTCTGTTTTCTTACCATCTACAATGTGCGAGCTATCCACCCCTTGCGTGATATACTCGCTACGATTTTGCAACATCCAATAAGGCACATCTTGTAAAAAAGAATTTCTTTGTGAAGTGTTTGGGCAAGTGCAAGCTTGCAACATCAAAACACCCAATCCGCATAAAACCAATTGCTTGCTCTTTAAAAAAGATTTTTCTAACACGCTATCCCCTTTGATTTTGATTTTACAGAGTGTAACACAAATCTTTAAGATTTAAGCAATAATTGGGTAAAAAATAAAAAAATAAAATGATTAAAACTTTATTTAAAAAATCAACACGCAGTTAAGCATTAGAATAAGCCGGGTTCTGTCAATGGATGGCCATTTATCTGGGAAATATTTTGCAATATTCCTCAAGCGAAGCGCGTATCAATTTAGACTTACCATGCGCTTCTTGCTACAAATTGGGTTTGCCCAAACAAACTAAATTGCTTTAGCTCTGGTGGGCTCTTACCCCACCCTTTCACCCTTACCTTAAAAAGGCGGTTTGCTTTCTGTGGCACTTTCCCTTAGCTTACGCTAGCCATCTGTTAGATGGAATTTTGTCTAATGTAGCCCGGACTTTCCTCTATTCTAAAATAGCGACCATCTTCTAATGCGTTAATATATTAGAAAAAAGTAGCTTTAAAAGAGTTTAAAAATCAAGAGTATAGAGAATATTTTTATCATTCTCATAGCTCACAAGGATAAGCTCATTATCCCTAAACCCACAAGCGCTGATATTTTTAATCTCTTTTGGCAAGCCATAAACTTCAAGGATTTCTTCTTTTGTAGGGTCTATGACTAAAAGCGTGTTAAATTCCTTACTGAACGCATAAAGCTTATTATCCTTTAAAGCTAGCACGCTGATGACTAACTCGCCCAGTTTCCTTTTTTCTTTAAGTTTGGCATTGCCTAGTTCAAGTAAAAACTCCCCATGCACTTGTTTGTCGCTATTGAGCATGGAGATGATAATCAAATCCTTATAACGCTTGTTAGGAGCGGTAATTAAATAAGTGAATTTAGCCCCTCTTCTTGCAGCACTAACATAATAGTTTTTCGCCCTAGAAGTTTTCAAGCGGCTGCGCTCCACTTCATCAAAAGAGTTAGCCCCTTCTAAAAAATAAGGGAAGTTTTTAAGCGCGTTAGCGTTTTTGTTAGGAGTGATTTCTACGCTCGTTTTATTATTGCCCATGATCACAATGTTTTCATCTTCGTTAAAATCCGCCCCCACAAACGACCCCACCGTCGCGCTATAATAGCTATCTAGCACCATATGGCTGTGAATGGTTTTCAAATCGTTACCCACAAGATAAAGGCCTTGGTTTTCTGTGGTAAGGAT
The DNA here is from genome assembly GCF_009689985.1 of Helicobacter pylori. Classification (NCBI taxonomy): domain Bacteria; kingdom Pseudomonadati; phylum Campylobacterota; class Epsilonproteobacteria; order Campylobacterales; family Helicobacteraceae; genus Helicobacter; species Helicobacter pylori. Next base: position 70,250 of record NZ_QBAW01000003.1, read on the forward strand.
TGCCCTATCTTCATTGAAACTCAAATCCGTGATCGCTCCGTTCAGTTTTAAAAAAAGCTCTTCTTTTTTTTCAATCTTCAACGCTTTTGTAATTTCTAAAGGCGAATGATCATAATCATTATCTTTAGGCAAAGCGCTCAATTTCAAAGGCTCACCCACATCTCTTCTGCCCAAAACGCTTCTTGGGAACAAACGATTCCAATTCTCCATAGACCAGACAGATTCTTTCAAATTCCAAGAAAAACGCACCGGACTGCTTTGCCCTACATAAGGCAAAGGCCCGGTAGAGATAAACGCTTGCACGGCGTTAGAACCCACCACAATAAAGAAAATATAAAAAGCGCTTTTTTGGAGCGTGTTTAATGAATAATTTTTAAAAAGTTGGGTATTAGGGGCGAAAAAGAGCAAAACCGCTAAAAACACCACCACGCTAAAAAAGACAAAAAGCGCCCAAAACTGCGTGTGCAATCCCAAAATAGGGAGTGCAAAGCCCTGCCCAACATCTTCTAAAGCATGGCTACCGGTATAATAAAAGCCCTCATATAACCCGCTACCAGCCATGAGTAATAGCAAGGCGATGTATTTAGGCTTAAACCCAAAACGCACCACCAAAAGCGCCACAGCCCCTATTAAAATCATGTTGATGCGTAGCGCCCAACAAAAAATACAAGGCGAATCTTTCAAAACATAGCCAAAATAAAAATTCGCCAAACCCACAGGAAAGATTAAAATCCCCAAAATCGCCAAAGAAAAAAGATTATAAAATCGGGTTTCTTTATTCATGTATCCTCCTATAAATTCATATTAGGCAAAACGCTAGAGCTGTGGCCTATAAAAATAATAAGCTCCATCAACCATACCACAATCAAAATCCCAAACGCCCAATTTTCTTTTTCAGGCTTTTTAAACGCTATCAAAACAGCGGCTAGACTTAGAATCAGTCCTAAAAACTCCATGCCATTCCTTAAAATTTTTGTAGGATTATACCCAAAAAACAAACTACTATTGGATAAATAAAAAATATCTAGTGGATAACTTTTGAGAGAATTATTTTAAAGGAGAAAGCCCTAGTTATCCATATTTGATTGAAACAAAGCCAATTTTATGATTTCTTTTTTAACTTCCCATAGATTTTTTTAATTAGAGATAATATTTTAAACAATCTCTCTTGCTTGTTTGTCCTAAGGCTTCTTTTTAATATGCCATAACTTTGTGAAGGTTTTAAAATACAAGATAATAAAGAAACATCGTTGTAAAACAAGGGCAGAGCGTTTTTATGCGTTGCATCTGGAAGAAAATAAATTTGTTTAAATTGCTCTTGATCTTGAATACTAGGATGATCAATGAAGAAATTGACCCACTTTATCACATCATGAATGTCTAAAGAAATTTGACTTTCTTTAAAATATGAAGCATATCCAACAGCCCCTTCTACTATTTTTTCATAAGCTTTAGAGCGGTGTTTTTCGCAAGATGAAACATTTTTTTGATAAATTGGAACGCCATTTTCTACATTTAAAATGGGGTATTCAGGGCTTGTTAGCAAAAACTCCATAAAATCCCAATTATGAAAATAAATGGATTTAGGGTGTGAAAAAGGTAAGAAACTCACGCAATCATGATTTAAAATTCTTAAGAGATCCACATAGCATCCAAAAACTTCTTTATTCAAAGCTTTTTGTATTAACTCTTGCGAAGAGTAGCCCAAAGTAATCGTATCCACAATAGCGATATTTCCCTCTAAATTTGATGAAGACAAGTATTTTCTGTAATTATCTAAACATTTTAACGCTAAATGGCGGCAATGTTCAAAGTTACTATATATATATATATATGCTTGTTGGTTAGTGGTGATTTGCTTCTTTTGAATTTCTTCTTCGCCTTCTAAAATACGCAAAATTTCCAAACTCTCGCCCTCTATGACTTCTAAAAATACCGCTTTTTTTAAAATTCTGGGAGCATAGACATAAGTAGTTTTATATGAATTTGGATATAAAATATTAAAAATTTTTTGCAATAAATAACCATCTCGTGCAACAAACACTAAAGTATCAATATTTCTTTTATGAATCTCTTTATAGATAAACTGGCAATAAGCAACGGCTACAATTCCTGCCTGCATCGCTCCCAAAAGAAACCAATAATCAAACTTTTCATGTTTTTGAATATAATTTTTATAAAAAACGCATAAAGATCCTAGAATAAAGCTTTGTGCAACACTAGTTGGACTAAATGTTTTGTATTTAGGAAAAATTTCTTCAAATTGCCTCAACACGCTTTTTCTAAATAGCGTTGCTATACCTAAACTTTTAGGCATAGCGTCATCTGCCCAAGAATTATCACCAATATGCAACATTTGTGTGTGAGTAATATTTTCTTGTTTTAAAACATGTTTAAACAAATCCTTTGAATGTTTAGTAAGCATTATATGGCTACTAAGATAAAAATTTGTATAACTATCAAAACCCTTAGAAATTAAAATATCTTCAAGGATCTCTAAAGGTAAATACATATCTGATACAATAATCACTCTCTTATTGTTCTCTTTAGCGAAACGATAGAGTTCTAACATTTCTAAGTTTGGAATAAGCATCTCTTTTTCAGTGGCAATTTCTACTTCCTTATATGAATGAAACTCTTTTGGAATTTGATGATAAATTTCATCTAGAGTAACGTCTTGTCTTTTACTGATTTCTCTGGATTGCATTTCTGCCAGGATTCTTGCTTGATGAAAACCTTTAATATTATATTTAGTCTCAATATACAAAAATAAATCTGTGGGTTTAATGAAAGGTCTTAGAAGAAGGGTATCAAAAATATCAAAAGAAATCACATCATATTTTAAAATCTCACTTTTTGCCCCATCCAAAAATTTGCGCATACAAGAATCCTTTGTAAAATTTGAGCATTATACCATTTTTTTTTTTTCAAAAATACAAAAAAAGGGGAAGAAGCTATAGCTAAAGAAAAATAAGATAAGGAGTTACCCCCTTATTTTTTCAAAGCTTCTAAAGCATGTTTTTTGCCAATTTCAAAGGCTTTTTTGTTCGTTTCAGCGACTTTTGCAGGGACTTTTTTAAGCATGGTGTCCAGCACGATATTTTCTTCTACGCATTTAGTAAGCTCCACGGTAATGGCTAACGCTACCACAGATTGCGTGATAATGTTACCCACTTCATCTTTAGCGATGCTGATAATGGGGATTTTATAAATTTGATACTTTTCTTCATCTTCTTTAGTAGGGGTTACCAGATTGGGATCAATGACAACGATACCGCCTTTTTTAATATCGCTTTTAAACTGGTTGTAGCTGATTTGAGCGACTGAAAGCATGAAATCAATCTCGCCCTCTTTAGCATAAGGGAAAATAATTTCATCTTTGTCTAGCAAAATATCCACTTTAGTGGGCCCTCCACGCACTTGCGAAGTGTAGGTGGAAGTCTTAGTGCCATAGCCCCCACTCACAATCTTAGCTTCAGCTAAAATCTCTCCCGCTAACAGCACACCTTGCCCTCCAACGCCCGTAAATCGTAATTGCGCTTCCATTATTGTTTTCCTTGTGCTTTTTCAATGATTTCTTGATACGCTTCGCAATATTCTTTCCTGTCCGTGTCATGCTTTAAAACGCCGGTAGGGAATTTATCCACCCTTTCTTCAGGGCTCATGGCTTCAAATTGGCGTTTGCTCACTAATCGGCTTTCCATCCATTTTAGCATTTGAGACGCCTCGCCCATTTTATTCTTGCGCCCTAAATTGATATGGCAATTGCTATGGACATCAAAGAAACTAAAGCCCTTGTGCGTAAAGCCTTCTTTAAGCACTTTTTCTAATTTTTGAGGGTCTAAAACGCTCTCTCTAGCCACAAAACTCGCCCCGGCAGCGGTGGTTAAAGCACATGGGTCAAATTGGTTATCAATATTCCCCCATTGAGCCGTAACCGTCCACATGCCATTAGGCGTGGTGGGCGAAGTTTGGGAGTTGGTCAAACCATAAATGAAATTATTCACTAAAATAAAATTCAAATCAATGTTTCTTCTGCATGCATGCATGGTGTGATTGCCTCCAATCGCAAAGCCATCGCCATCGCCAGAAACCACGATCACATGCTTACTAGGGTTAGCCAATTTAATCCCTGTCGCATACGCTACAGCCCTGCCATGCGTGGTATGAACGGTGTTGCAATTCACATACGAACTCATGCGCCCGCTGCAACCAATCCCGCTCACCAAGCACACATCATCCATTTTCCAACCTAAAGCGTCAATCGTGCGGATAATGGATTTTAAAATCACGCCATCGCCACAGCCCCAACACCACAAAGTGGGTATTTTATCCACACGCAAATATTCATCATAATTAAACGCCATTTTAAAGCTCCTTCAACTTTGCGATGATTTGTTTGGGCGAAATCGTGCGCCCATTGGCTTGCCCAAAGAAATGCACCTTTCTTTGCATAGCCCTTTCAATTTCTTCTAAATACTGCCCCTTATTCAATTCAATCACAAGGATTTTTTCGTATTTTTCCCCTATTTCTTTCAAGCGTTTAGCCGGGCTTGGCCATAAGGTTTTAGGCCTGAAAAAGCCGACTTTTTGCTTGCTTTCTTTGTTGTAATCTTTCAAGGCTTCTTTAACCGCTAGAGAAACCGAACCATAAGCGATGATAACGATCTCAGCGCCCTCTAAATCCATTTCCTCATTTTCATTGATAATGTCTTGCTTGGATTCAATCTTATGGAATAATCTATCAATCAAATCCCCCCCGATTTTGGCGTCTTCAGTAGGAAAGCCAATAGGCCCATGGTGCAAGCCTGAAACATGGTAGCGATAGCCTTTAAAGAAAGGGTTCAAAACAGCCGGCTCATCTTGCGCGACCCCATAAGGTTTGTAGTCTTTTTTATCGCCTACAAATTCCTTACGATTGATAGTTATCTTTTGCACTTCTTCTAAATCTGGGATTTGCACCTTGCCATACATATGCCCCACGGTTTCATCCATGAGCAAGAATACAGGAGTCATGAGCATTTCAGCCAAATTGAACGCGCGAACGGTTTCTGTGTAAGCTTCCTCTAAGCTAGCAGGAGCGAGTGCAACGGCTTTAAAATCCCCATGTATGGGGTGTTTTAAGAAATTCACATCGCCTTGAGCCACACGAGTGGGCATTCCGGTTGATGGGCCTGAACGCATCACATCAGCGATCACTAAAGGGATTTCTGCCATGAAAGAATAACCGATTTGCTCCACTTTTAATGAAATACCAGGACCAGAGCTCGCTGTCATAGACTTCGTCCCGCTCATGCTTGCCCCTAAAGACACGCTAATCCCGCTGATTTCATCTTCCATTTGGATAAAATGGCCGCCGCATTTGGGTAAAGTCACGCTCATCGCATGCATAATATCTGAGCTTGGCGTGATAGGATAGCCCCCAAAAAACCGACACCCCACTTCAATCGCCGCTTTAGCGACTAATTCATTCCCATCAGAAATAATCTCACGCATTATTTGCCTCTCCCTTCTAAAATAGTCTCTTCTAAGAGCATGTATTTATTGGCCTTAACCTTTTCGCTTCTTTCTTGGGCTTCTTTAGAAACTTTAGCGAATTTGAAATCCTTCCTGTCAGCCACATAAATCGCAAAATCCGGGCAGTGCAACTCGCATTGCACGCAACCGATACAACTCTCTGGATAGGCTACTTTGGCCACTTTTCCAAGCACCCTTTCTTTTTCAACCCCCATGCCAAGAACCCCAGCAGGGCATACCGATACGCAAATATCACAACCCTTACACCTGTCTTCATTCACCCAAACGGCAACCCCATCTGGAGCGCTCATTTTAGCCATTCATTCTCCTTTGTGCTAAAAGCTGTATTTAAAGCCTTAGCAATCAAAATTTGCCTAAAATTGTAGCAAGCCTTTTTTAACAAATTCTAAAATGCTTTAATAGTAGGAACTTAAAATTAAAATGAGAAAATAATAAACACTTTTTACTCAATTTAAAAGAAAAAACGCCCCATTTACCTTAATCTTAAAAATGATTATTAGAAAGATTAATGTTTTTTAAATGCTCCTTATAAGTCGCGCTGAAAGCATGTTTTTTATCCGGCATTTTCACAAAATACAAGAAATCAGTTTTTTTAGGGAAAACCACGGCTCTAATCGCTTCTAGGCTCACGCTCCCTACAGGGTTTTTAGGCAAGCCCTTAAATTTATAGGTATTGTAGGGGGTGTTATCGGTTTTAATGCGCTCTTTTGTTACTTTAGCGTGTGAAAATTCCTGATAATTCAAAGCCCCATCCATTTGTAAAGGCATGCCTTTTTTCAAGCGGTTAAAAATCACGCTCGCAATCAAGGGCATTTCTTCAATATTGGCGGCTTCTTTTTGCACAATAGAAGCGAGAATGATTTTTTCAAACCACTCTTCTTTATGGTAGTATCCAAGCCATTGTTTGCTTAAAGCTTCGTGTTTTTTCATAGATTGGCCGATCAAAGTTTGCATGATTTTAAAAGCATCCTCCCCTAAAGGCAAATGATAAGTGTCTGGCCATATCACCCCATCTTCTATCACAGCGCCATTCAATCGTGGAGCGATGCTTTCATAAGCCTGATTGAGATCGCTTGTTTCTAGCTGGTAAGTCTCGCTCAAAATTTGCGTGAAAAAATAGCGGGTTTCTCCAGGGATTAAAGTAACGCTTTTATACGCCGCTTTTGCTTTAATCAAACGGACTAAAAAATCCCCCTTCCTTAAAGCCCCATCGCCCATATCAATATAACCTTTTTTAGGCATGCCTATTAGGCGTAAAAAAAGCACATCCAAAGCGTTAATATCCACGCCTTGATCTTTTAAAGAAAAAAACACTCTTTTGAGCGAACCTTGCGGGACAACCACCACTTTGTTAGAATAAATTGGTATACTTAAATAAAAAAGAACGCTGATGAATAAAAGAAAGCATGTATCCAAGAAAGTGTTTAATGTCATTATCTTGTTTGTGGCAGTATTCACTCTTTTAGTCGTCATCCATAAGACCCTTTCAAACGGCATTCACATACAAAATTTAAAAATTGGAAAGCTTGGCATTTCTGAATTATACTTAAAACTTAATAACAAGCTTTCTTTAGAAGTTGAACGGGTTGATCTATCTGCTTTCTTCCATCAAAAACCCACTAAAAAGCGTTTAGAAGTTTCTGATCTGATTAAAAATATCCGTTATGGCATTTGGGCAGTGTCTTATTTTGAAAAGCTTAAAGTCAAAGAAATTGTTTTAGATGATAAAAATAAAGCCAATATCTTTTTTGACGGGAATAAATACGAGTTGGAATTTCCAGGAGTCAAAGGGGAATTTTCCCTAGAAGATGATAAAAATATCAAGCTTAAAATCATCAATTTGCTTTTTAAAGATATTAAAGTCCAAGTAGATGGCAACGCCCACTATTCACCCAAAGCTAGGAAAATGGCGTTCAATTTGATTGTCAAGCCCTTAATTGAACCCAGTGCTGCAATTTATTTGCAAGGGCTAACCGATTTAAAAACCATAGAATTAAAAGTTAACACTTCTCCAATGAAAAGCTTGGCGTTTTTAAAGCCCCTTTTCCAACGCCAATCGCAAAAAAATTTAAAAACATGGATTTTTGACAAGATCCAATTTGCTAGCTTTAAAATTGATAACGCTTTAATTAAAGCTAATTTCACTCCTAGCGAGTTTATCCCATCGCTTTTGGAAAATTCTGTAGTTAAAGCCACTTTGATTAAACCTTCAGTCGTTTTTAATGATGGCTTATCGCCCATTAAAATGGATAAAACCGAATTAGTTTTCAAAAACAAACAGCTCCTCATACAGCCCCAAAAAATCACTTATGAAACCATGGAATTAACCGGCTCTTACGCCACTTTTTCCAATTTGTTAGAAGCCCCCAAGTTGGAGATTTTTTTAAAAACGACCCCTAATTATTATGGCGATAGCATTAAGGATTTATTGAGCGCTTATAAAGTCGTTTTGCCTTTGGATAAAATCAGCATGCCATCTAGCGCGGATTTGAAACTCACCTTGCAATTCTTAAAAAACACCGCCCCCTTATTTAGCGTTCAAGGCAGCGTTAATTTGCAAGAAGGCACTCTCTCGCTCTATAATATCCCCCTTTATACGCAAAACGCTAATATAAGCCTAGATATTACCCAAGAATACCAATACATTTACATAGAAACTACCCACACCCGCTATGAAAACATGTTGGATTTAGACGCTAAAATCGCTTTAGACTTGAATAAAAAAATCCTTTCTTTAGATTCTTTAGTCCATAAAATACGATTCAACACTAACAATAATGTCAACATGCGTTCTTATGGCTTGAATAACGACCAAGATAACCCACAGCCTACTAAATTTTCTTTAGATTTAAAAAGCTTGCATTCTATCATTCAAGAGGGTGAAAATTCAGAGGCGTTTAGAAGAAAAATCATAGACACCATTAAAGCTCAAAGTGAAGACAAATTCACTAAAGATGTTTTCTACGCTACAGAAGACACTCTTAAAAACCTTTCTTTGAATTTTGATTTTTCTAACCCCAATTACATGCAATGGAGCGTGCCACAACTTTTATTAGAGGGCGAATTTAAAGATAACGCCTATGTTTTTAGAATCAAAGATTTGAAAAAAATCAAGCCCTATTCCCCTATTATGAAATATTTCGCCTTAGAAGATGGCTCTTTGGAAGTTTCTACGAGCGATTTTGTCAATATTGATTTTTTTGCTAAGGATTTAAAAATCACTTTACCCATCTATCATAGCAACGGCAAGCAATTTAATTCCCTCTCTTTATTTGGATCTATTAATAAAGATGAAATTTCTGTCTATACTCCAAGCAAAAGCATATCTATAAAAGTTAAGGGGGATCAAAAGGATATTACCCTTAATAACATTGATTTGAGTATTGATGATTTTTTAGATAGTAAGATGCCAGCTATTGCAGGATTATTCTCAAAAGAACGAAAAGAAAAGCCTAGCTCTAAAGAAATCCAAGATGAAGATATTTTCATTAGCGCCAAACAACGCTATGAAAAAGCCCACAAAATTATCCCTATCTCTACACGCATCCATGCTAAAGATGTCGTGTTAATCTATAAAAAAATGCCTTTTCCTTTAGAAAATCTTGATATTGTCGCTCAAGACGACAGAGTGAAAATTGATGGCAATTATAAAAACGCCATGATCATGGCGGATTTAGTGCATGGGGCTTTGTATCTTAAGGCTCATAATTTTAGCGGGGATTATATCAACACCATCCTCCAAAAAGATTTCGTAGAAGGGGGCTTATTCACGCTTATTGGAGCTCTTGAAGATCAAGTTTTCAACGGCGAATTGAAATTCCAAAACACAAGCTTAAAGAATTTCGCTCTCATGCAAAACATGATCAATCTCATCAACACCATTCCCTCCCTCATTGTCTTTAGGAACCCTCATTTAGGGGCTAATGGCTATCAAATCAAAAAGGGGTCTGTTGTTTTTGGGATCACTAAAGAATATTTAGGGTTAGAAAAAATTGATCTTATCGGCAAAACGCTTGATGTTGCTGGCAATGGGATCATTGAATTAGACAAAAACAAATTAGATTTGAATTTAGAAGTTTCCACCATCAAGGCTTTGAGTAATGTTTTGAGTAAAATCCCTATCGTGGGTTACCTCATTTTAGGGAAAGAAGGAAAAGTAACCACTAATGTGAATGTCAAAGGCACGCTGGATAACCCTAAAACCAAAGTAACTTTAGCGACAGATATTATCCAAGCGCCTTTTAAAATCTTGCGCCGCATTTTCACGCCCATTGACATCATCGTGGATGAAGTCAAAAAAAATATTGAATCAAAAAGGAAATTAAAATGACGCTCAATGAAGCCGTTAAAGACAAAGTTTATGAAATCGTAGAAATCGCTAACTGCGATGAATCCCTTAAAAAACGCTTTCTGTCTTTTGGTATCCATGAAGGGGTTCAATGCACCCTTTTGCATTATTCCATGAAAAAAGCCACGCTTTCGGTTAAAATCAACCGCATTCAAGTGGCTTTAAGATCCCATGAAGCGCAATACCTTCTCATCAAAGAAAGCGTGTGAAAATGGGTTTAAAATGCGCTAAAACTTACCAAAAAGCCCAACAAATCAAAGAATTGCTTTTAAAACATTACCCCAACCAAACCACCGAATTGCACCATAAAAACCCCTATGAATTGTTGGTGGCTACCATTTTAAGCGCTCAATGCACGGACGCTAGAGTGAATAAAATAACGCCCAAGTTATTTGAAAAATACCCAAGCGTGAGTGATTTAGCCCTCGCTTCTTTAGAAGAAGTTAAAGGAATCATCAAATCCGTTTCGTATTTCAACAATAAAAGCAAGCATTTAATCAGTATGGCGCAAAAAGTGGTTAGGGATTTTAAGGGCGTTATCCCCTCTACGCAAAAAGAATTGATGAGTCTAGATGGCGTGGGGCAAAAAACCGCTAATGTGGTGCTTTCAGTGTGCTTTGATGCAAATTACATAGCCGTAGATACCCATGTGTTCCGCACGACGCACCGATTAGGCTTAAGCGACGCTAACACGCCCATTAAAACCGAAGAAGAACTCAGCGATCTTTTTAAAGACAACCTATCCAAACTCCACCATGCCTTAATCTTGTTTGGCCGCTACACCTGCAAGGCTAAAAACCCCTTATGCGGCGCGTGTTTTTTAAAAGAATTTTGCGTTTCTAAGGCTAGCTTTAAAGCGTAGTGGCTTTATTTGTTATAAAATTTATAGTAAAATTAAGATTTTATAATCAAAGTTAAATCATTCTTGAAAGAGTAGGGTTTTATGTCAGAAACAGAATCTAATAAGTTAAAAATAGCCGAAAAAGAGAAAGAAAAAGCTAACAAGGAAAGAGAGCTAGAGCTTTCCACTTATTTAGAAGAACTCATTTGCGATTATAAAAACCTTTTAGACATGGAGATTGTTTTTAGTGCAGAACTTGGCTCTACGCAAATCCCTTTATTGCAAATTTTGCGTTTTGAAAAAGGCTCTGTGATTGATTTGCAAAAACCCGCCGGAGAGAGCGTGGATACTTTTGTGAACGGGCGGGTTATTGGTAAGGGTGAGGTGATGGTTTTTGAAAGGAATTTAGCCATTCGTTTGAATGAAATCCTTGATTCTAACGCCATTGTGTATTATCTCGCTAAAAATTCATGAGATTGTTATTCTTGTTATTGAGCGCTACTTTTATGTTACTGGCTGAAGAAGAAATACCTTTAAATGATGACGCCCCCATTAAATTAGTGCATTGGCAAAATGCATTAAAAGAAGTCCAACCTGATTCAAACGCTTCAGCAACACCACCCATAAAAGCCGTGCAAACCACGCTCACTTTTGAAACGCCGTTTAACAAAACGCCTAAAATCATGGAAGTTGAAGGGCAAAAGGTGATCGTTTTAAAAAACGCTAAATTGGATTCTAAAAAAACCATGGATTTTAAAGAAGCCTCTTTGAATGCTTTAGAAATGTTTTCCTACCAAAATGACATCTATCTCTTGTCTAAAAAAGCTAAAGTGGAATTAGAAATCCAAGCTTCAAACAGCAAGGATAAAAAACGGATCCGCTTTCTTTTTTTGCCTAAAGGGTTTCATTTAGCCCCAACGCCTAGCCATGAAGAAAAACCTCAGCATGCCAATCTCGCAAGCCAAGATGAAAAAGAGCGAGCCAAAAGTCCCTTAAACACTCTAGAGTTAAAACCCCCACTGGATTTAAGCCATGCTTATAAGGCGCTAGCAGTTATTGCTGCCTTACTTCTAATATTGTATATAATCAAAAAAAAAATTGTTCCTGCACAAGGGTCTTTTTCTGCAAAAGATTTTAAGTTAGAAATTAGCGTTTTGGGTCGTGTTGATGCGAACCATAAAATCATTTCCATAGAAACTAATAAGGAGCGTTACTTGGTCTTACTAAGCGATAAATACGGCCTGCTTTTAGACAAAATAAGCCCAAAAACATCTAAGGAAGAACTGATTAAAGAAGCTGAAAATAATATAAAGAATTCAAAATTAGGAAATTTATATGCCGGAAAATTCTAAACTACAACCTGCTAAGTTAGGGAAAAATTTTGACCCTGTGGATCATTCTAACAGGAATTTTTTCTTTTCTCTCATTCTGTCTGTATTGTTACATTGGTTGATTTATTTTTTATTTGAACACAGAGAAGATTTTTTTCCTTCAAAACCCAAGCTCGTTAAATTAAATCCTGAAAATTTATTGGTTTTAAAAAGAGGCCATTCACAAGATCCCAGTAAAAACAACCCAGGTGCTCCTAAACCCACGCTAGCTGGCCCTCAAAAACCCCCAACACCCCCAACACCCCCCACTCCGCCAACCCCACCAAAACCTATAGAAAAGCCAAAGCCTGAGCCTAAACCAAAGCCCAAACCAGAACCCAAAAAGCCCAACCACAAACATAAGGCTCTTAAAAAAGTGGAAAAAGTGGAAGAGAAAAAAGTAGTAGAGGAGAAAAAAGAAGAGAAAAAAGTGGTAGAACAAAAAGTAGAGCAGAAAAAAATAGAAGAGAAAAAACCTGTCAAAAAAGAATTTGACCCTAACCAGCTTTCTTTCTTGCCTAAAGAAGTTGCGCCACCCAGAAAAGAAAATAATAAAGGCTTGGATAACCAAACCAGAAGGGATATTGATGAATTGTATGGCGAAGAATTTGGTGATTTAGGCACAGCCGAAAAAGATTTCATCAGGAATAATTTAAGGGATATTGGGCGCATCACGCAAAAATATTTAGAATACCCTCAAGTGGCGGCTTATTTAGGGCAGGACGGGACGAATGCGGTAGAGTTTTACTTGCACCCTAACGGCGATATTACCGATCTTAAAATCATCATTGGCTCTGAATACAAAATGCTTGATGACAACACTTTAAAAACCATTCAGATCGCTTATAAGGATTACCCACGCCCCAAAACTAAAACCCTCATTCGCATTAGAGTGCGTTATTACTTAGGGGGCAATTAAAAAATGGAAATCGCACTTTTTGATCCCATAGACGCCCACTTGCATGTGCGAGAAAACGCGCTTTTAAAAGTGGTGTTAGGATATTCTAGTGAGCCTTTTAGCGCTGCGGTGATCATGCCTAACCTTAGTAAGCCCTTGATTGACACTCCAACCACCCTTGAATACGAAGAAGAAATTTTAAACCATTCTTCAAACTTCAAGCCTTTAATGAGTTTGTATTTTAATGATGGCTTGACTTTAATAGAATTGCAACGCGCTCAAGAAAAAGGCATCAGATTTTTAAAGCTCTACCCCAAAGGCATGACCACAAACGCGCAAAACGGCACTTCGGATTTGTTGGGTGAAAAAACTTTAGAGATTTTAGAAAACGCCCAAAAATTAGGCTTTATTTTATGCATCCATGCAGAACAAGCCGGGTTTTGTTTGGATAAGGAATTTTTATGCCATAGCGTTTTAGAAACTTTCGCGCTTTCATTCCCTAAACTCAAAATCATTATAGAGCATTTGAGCGATTGGCGCAGTATCGCTTTAATTGAAAAGCATGACAACCTCTATGCGACTTTAACCTTACACCATATCAGCATGACTTTAGATGATTTGTTAGGGGGGAGCTTGAACCCGCATTGTTTTTGCAAACCTTTAATCAAAACCAAAAAAGACCAAGAAAGGCTTTTATCCCTTGCTTTAAAAGCCCACCCTAAAATCTCTTTTGGATCTGATAGTGCCCCGCATTTTATCTCTAAAAAGCATAGTGCTAACATCCCGGCAGGCATCTTTTCTGCTCCTATTTTGTTGCCTGCGTTGTGCGAACTTTTTGAAAAACACAACGCTTTAGAAAACTTGCAAGCCTTTATCAGCGATAACGCTAAAAAAATCTACGCGCTAGACAATTTGCCTAATAAAAAAGTGCATCTGTCTAAAAAACCCTTTATAGTCCCTACACACACGCTTTGCTTGAATGAAAAAATTACTATCTTAAGAGGGGGCGAAACGCTATCTTGGAATCTTCAAGAAATCGCCTAAAAAACACCGCCTTTTTCGTGGGGCTTTTTATCGTTTTATTTTTAATTATAATGAAGCACCAAACCCCCCCCTATGCTTTCACGCACAATCAAACCCTTGTTACTCAAAACCCCCCCTATTTCACACAGCTCACTATCCCTAAACCAAATGACGCTTTAAGCGTGCATGCGAGCTCTTTAATCAGCTTGCCTAACGATAATCTTTTGAGCGCTTATTTTAGCGGCACTAAAGAAGGGGCAAGGGATGTGAAAATCAGCGCGAATCTTTTTGATGGCAAGACTAATCGCTGGAGCGAAGCCTTCATTATTTTAACCAAAGAAGAACTTTCCAAAAACGCGCATGAATACATCAAAAAACTGGGTAACCCCTTGCTTTTTTTGCATGATAATAAAATCTTGTTGTTTGTGGTAGGGGTGAGCATGGGCGGGTGGGCCACTTCTAAAATCTATCAACTTGAAAGCACTTTAGAGCCGATTCATTTTAAGTTTGTGCGAAAACTCTCTTTAAGCCCTTTTTTAAACTTAAGCCATTTGATAAAAAATAAACCCTTAAACACCACTGATGGCGGGTTTATGCTACCGCTCTATCACGAATTAGCCACCCAATACCCCTTGTTGTTGAAATTTGACAAACAAAATAACCCAAGAGAGCTTTTAAGGCCTAATACCCTAAACCACCAGCTCCAGCCAAGCCTAACCCCCTTTAAAGACTGCGCTGTCATGGCGTTTAGAAACCATTCTTTTAAAGATAATCTCATGCTAGAAACCTGTAAAACCCCCACCGCTTGGCAAAAACCCATGCTCACGAATTTGAAAAACTTGAATGACGCTTTGAATTTGATCAATTTAAACGAAGAATTGTATCTGATCCACAACCCTAGCGATTTATCACTGCGTCGTAAAGAACTCTGGCTTTCTAAATTAGAAACCTCCAACTCGTTTAAAACCTTAAAAGTTTTAGACAAAGCCAATGAAGTGAGTTACCCAAGCTATAGTCTTAATCCTCATTTTATAGATATTGTCTATACCTATAACCGCTCTCATATCAAACACATCCGTTTCAATATGGCTTATTTAAATTCCCTTCTCAAGTAATCAGTCATGCTTATATATTCTTCTTACACGCTGAGTTTTGTATGGGTTTTTTTAATTTTCTTTTTTTTCAAAAATAAGCCATTGGGTTTGAGATTTTCACTCTCTTTTTTAAGCGTGATTTTAAGCAATATCGCTTTTAAAGGCTCTCTATCGCTCAATGCATTTTTAAGCAGTTTTACAGCCCCCTTAAGCCCCTTTAGCTGTCTTTTAATCCTTGCTTATGTGATCTTTTCTTGTCATATACTCAAAAAACCCCCTTTAGAAACCTTGCAATCTTATAGCGTCATGCTGTTTTTCAATCTGTTGCTTTTGACAGATATTTTAGGGTTTTTGCCTTTTTCAATCTATCATCATTTCATGGCTTCTCTTATTTTTAGCGTGCTTTTTTGCAGCAGTTTGTTTTTGAGCAGCCCCTTATTGGGTGTGATCGCTTTAGTGGCTTTATCCAGTTCGCTTTTGATGCGTTCTAATTTTCAAATCTTGGATTCTTTATTGGATTTCCCTTTGCTTCTTTTTGTCTTTTTTAAGACTTTATATCTTGTTCAAAAAAGGTTATAGTAACGCTTATGAAATCCTTATCTAATGCCCTTTTTTCGCTCTTTTTAAAAGGTTTTTATTTCACCTTTTTTATGAGCTTGTTGTTTGTTTTTAATCGTATCGGCTTTATCATTTATACAGGCTATTATAAGCATGCTTTAAAAAACCCTATTTTTGATGAAATCATCAAAACCCTATTCAATGGAGCCAGATACGATAATCGTGTAGTCTCAAGCTTAGCGATTCTTTTTATCCTCATCGGATTATTGGGGTTATTGGCCCCTAAACACCAAACCAGAATGCTTAATGTTGTGGCGTGTTTTTCTATCGTTATTATCCTGTTTTTAAATATTGCTAACATTGTTTATTATGGCATTTATGGGAATGTGTTTGATGAAAATTTATTGGAATTTCTGCATGAAGACACGCTCACGATTTTAAAAATGAGTGGGGAATACCCTATTTTTTCTAGTTTTTCACTCTTTATAATCCTTAGCGTTTTAATTTCTTTTATCTATTTCAAACTCCAAAACGCCCTTTTTAAGCCCACAAATGTTTATCAAACCACCAAACCCCTTAAAACTTTCATTTTATTTGCGCTTTTTTCACTCACGCAAATGTTTTACATTAACGCGCAATTGAGCTTTGTTGGCGCATCTTTAGATCTCAGCATAGAGCCAGCCAAAGATCCTTTTTTAATGAAAATCACCCCCGGTGCGTTTCGTAACCTTTATCTTTTAGCACGCAATTACAGACAAAGCCATAATCTTAAATTCAGCGATTTTGCTAAAGAAACGCCTTTAGAAGTGGCGAAAAATTATTTCAATCTTAAAGAAAACCCCTCAAACAACCTCTATGAGTTGCTAACTCAGACAAGCCGCAACAATTCCAATCAAACCATTCAACATGTTTTTTATATCGTTTCAGAGTCTTTGAGTTCATGGCATTTTGATCCAAAATTTGACGCTATAGGACTAACGAGCGCTTTACAAAATTTGGTTAAAAAAGAGCATGCCTACATGCTTTCTGCTTTTATTGAAAGCGCCCCACGGACCGTTAAAAGCCTAGATGTCCAAATCACAGGCTTACCCTATATCAATGATAATAATTTAGTTAATTCAGGAGTGATCCTTAAAAGCTTTCCTATGGCGATTGGCAATATCATGAAAACTCTGGGTTATAAAAACAACTTTTATTATGGGGGTAGCGGGATTTGGAACAAACTAACTAGTTTCACCAAAAAACAAGGTTTTCACGCCCTTTATTTCAATAACCACCTCTTAGAATTTGCCAAAAACAAGCCCTACCCTAAGCCCATAGAGAGCAACTGGGGAGTGCATGATAATATTTTATTTGACTATATTTTAGAAAACACTAACCCTAATGAAAAAACTTTCAGCATGGTCATGACTTTAAGCAATCATGCGATCAAAAATGTGAATCTCAAAGCCTTTGGCGTGCCTTTAGAAAAAATCCAAAAATTTGTGGAAAACACCCCCAAAGCAGAAAATATACCGGACGCTAATTCTTTAGGGCATATTTACTGGTATGACAAAGTGGTAGTCAATTTCATCCAAAAAGCCAGCCAAAAATTCCCTAACTCGCTTTTTATCATCACAGGGGATCATTTTGACAGGAGCTATGAATACGCTAAAAACGATTTATATACGATTAAATCCGTGCCGCTTATTTTGTTCGCCCCTACTTTAAAGCCTGAAAAAATCAGTCAAGTCGGATCGCATTTAGACATCGCCCCTACGATTGTTGAACTGGTCGCTCCTAAAGGTTTTCAATTTGTGAGTTTTGGAAAACCTTTATTTTCTAACAATACAACAAACTCTCCAAGCCACCCCAATTACGCGCTAGGTTATGAAGCGATCGCTACCAAAGATTATTTTTATAATCCGAGTTTGGGGTTAAGGTATTTGAATGAAAACCACAAGGAACAAAAGGATAAACAAAACGACAAAACAAAAGCTTCTCATTTTTACCAGCAATTAGAATCCTTAAAAGCCCTTAGTTATTACTTGCTCTATCATGGGGCTAACCTTAAAGATTGACAAACTGAGTTTTTAATTCCATTAAACGCATGATTTTTGCTACAATAATAGGATTTTAATGGATAAAGGACAAATAAGCATGCCAAATAGAGGCGTTGTTTTATTAGACGGGCAAGCGCTAGCTTATGATATAGAAAAAGATTTGAAAAATAAAATCCAAATAATAACCACGCAAACGCACAAACGCCCCAAACTAGCCGTGATTTTAGTGGGGAAAGATCCTGCTAGTATCACTTATGTCAATATGAAGATCAAAGCATGCGAAAGGGTGGGCATGGATTTTGACTTAAAAACCCTCCAAGAAAATATCACTGAAGCCAAATTGCTGTCCTTGATTAAAGATTACAATACCGATCAAAACATTTCAGGCGTTTTAGTCCAGCTCCCCCTACCCAGACACATTGACACTAAAATGATTTTAGAAGCCATTGACCCCAGTAAAGATGTGGATGGTTTCCACCCCCTTAATATCGGCAAGCTCTGCACTCAAAAAGAATCGTTTCTGCCAGCTACCCCTATGGGCGTGATGCGTCTTTTAGAGCATTATCATATTGAAATCAAGGGCAAGGATGTGGCGATTATTGGGGCGAGCAATATCATTGGAAAACCTTTAAGCATGCTCATGTTAAACGCTGGGGCTAGCGTGAGCGTGTGCCATATTTTGACTAAAGACATTAGCTTTTACACCCAAAACGCTGATATTATCTGCGTGGGCGTGGGTAAGCCTGATTTGATTAAAGCGAGCATGTTAAAAAAAGGGGCTGTAGTGGTGGATATTGGGATCAATCATTTGAATGATGGGCGTATCGTGGGCGATGTGGATTTTAACAACGCGCAAAAAGTTGCCGGTTTTATCACCCCTGTGCCTAAAGGCGTGGGGCCTATGACGATTGTTTCGCTTTTAGAAAACACTCTCATCGCTTTTGAAAAACAACAAAGGAAGGGATTTTAATGAAATTTTTACGCTCTGTTTATGCATTTTGCTCCAGTTGGGTAGGGACGATTATTATTGTGCTGTTGGTTATTTTTTTTATCGCACAAGCCTTTATCATTCCCTCTCGCTCTATGGTAGGCACGCTCTATGAGGGCGATATGCTCTTTGTCAAAAAATTTTCTTACGGCATACCCATTCCTAAAATCCCATGGATTGAGCTTCCTGTTATGCCTGATTTTAAAAATAATGGGCATTTGATAGAGGGGGATCGCCCTAATCGTGGCGAAGTGGTGGTGTTTATCCCTCCCCATGAAAAAAAATCTTACTATGTCAAAAGGAATTTTGCCATTGGAGGCGATGAGGTGTTATTCACTAATGAGGGGCTTTATTTGCACCCTTTTGAGAGCGACATGGACAAAAATTACATTGCTAAACATTACCCTAACGCCATGACTAAAGAATTTATGGGTAAAATTTTTGTTTTGAACCCCTATAAAAGTGATCATCCGGGTGTCCATTACCAAAAAGACAATGAAACCTTCCACTTAATGGAGCAGTTAGCCGCTCAAGGCGCAGAAGCTAATATCAGCATGCAACTCATTCAAATGGAGGGCGAAAAGGTGTTTTACAAGAAAATCAATAACGATGAATTTTTCATGATCGGCGATAACAGAGATAATTCTAGCGACTCGCGCTTTTGGGGGAGTGTGGCTTATAAAAACATCGTGGGTTCGCCATGGTTTGTTTATTTCAGTTTGAGTTTAAAAAATAGCCTGGAAATGGATGCAGAAAATAACCCCAAAAAACGCTATCTGGTGCGTTGGGAGCGCATGTTTAAAAGCGTTGAAGGCTTAGAAAAAATCATTAAAAAAGAAAAAGCAACGCCTTAAGGTTTTTTGTGCAATTTTTTAATTTCTCTTTAGAAAGTTTTATCGCCACCTTAATGAAGATCCTAGCCCTTTTAATCGCTATCATAGGGCATGAGATCATGCATGGCTTGAGCGCGTTTTTATTTGGGGACAGGAGCGCAAAAGACGCTAATCGTTTGAGTTTAAACCCTATCAGGCATTTAGACATGATGGGATCGGTGCTTTTACCGGCCCTATTACTCATTTTTCAAGCCCCCTTTTTGTTTGGGTGGGCCAAACCCGTGCCCGTGGATATGCGCTATATTGTTTCTCAAAAAGGCTCTCTGGCATGCGTAGTGGTGAGTTTAGCTGGGGTGGCTTATAATTTCACTTTGGCCGTTCTGCTCGCTTTTATCACGCATTTAAGCTTCCAAGAACCATGGATTAACGCTTTAAGCATCAATGAATTGAACCTTTATCAGCTCGCTTTAGTAACCTTTCTCATTCAAGGCATTCTTTATAATCTTGTCTTAGGCGTTTTCAATAGCCTCCCTATCCCACCCTTAGACGGCTCCAAAGCGTTAGGCTTTTTAGCGTTGTATTTTAAAAGCGCGTTTTTATTGGAATGGTTTTCTAAAATGGAACGCTACGGCTTTTTGGTAGTGTTTATCTTTTTGTTTATCCCCCCTTTATCGGAGTTTTTTATCCATGCGCCCACAAGATTTTTATTTTCCTTACTCCTTTCTTAATCTTTCATCAAGGAGAGTTTATGAATAAGCCCTTAAAGCCTTCTCAAGTTTTTGTAGGCAGCGATCATGCAGGGTTGCATCTTGCAGAGTTTGTCCAACATTTTTTAGAAGACAAGGATTTTAAGATCCAAGCTTTTTTACCCACTATGAGAGTGGATTACCCTGATTATGCTAAATTAGTGTGCCAAAAGGTCCTAGAAAACCCGCAAAGTTATGGTATTTTGGTGTGCGCTACAGGGATAGGCATGAGCATGGGCGCTAATCGTTTTAAGGGTATTAGAGCCGCTTTGTGCCTTGATGCTTACATGGCCAAAATGACTCGCTTGCACAATAACGCTAATGTCTTGTGTTTGGGCGAAAAGATTAGCGGTATTGGCGTAGTGGAAAGCATTTTAGAAGCGTTTTTCTCTACAGAATTTGAACAAGGCCGTCATGTGTTGCGCATCCAAAAACTAGATGAATCGCTGAAATCATAAACCTAATGTAGTATAATTGCATCGTTTCGTTAAAAAGGATATTTTAATAGGCATGTTCACCCAATGGTTTATCATCACTATCGCTATTGTTTTTATCCTTTATATGGGTGTGCGCACTTTCTTTTTTAAAACCGTGGCTAAACGGCAAGAACGCACCAACGCATCCATGAAGCTCACCTTACAAGAAGCTGAAATTTTGATCCAAAAACACCAGTTGCAACTCCAAAGGGCTTTAGGCAATATTGATATTCTTACTCAAGAAATGAGCTCGTTAAAAACAGAACTAAAGGCCCTTAAACAGCGCAATTCTGAATACAAAGGCGAATCGGATAAATATAAAAATCGTATTAAAGAATTGGAGCAAAAAATAGAAGCTCTCCTTTAAAAACGCTATAATAAATCAAAATCCTGCAACCAATCAGTTATATTAAAGGATATTAAAATGAATGAAACGCTCAAAGAAGAACTTTTACAAAGCATCAGAGAAGTGAAAGATTACCCTAAAAAAGGGATTTTATTCAAAGACATTACCACACTACTCAACTACCCTAAACTCTTTAATAAACTCATTGACGCGCTCAAAAAACGCTATCTCGCTCTCAATATAGACTTTATCGTGGGCATTGAAGCTAGGGGGTTTATTTTAGGCTCTGCTCTCGCTTATGCGCTTGGGGTGGGTTTTGTGCCTGTGAGGAAAAAGGGCAAACTCCCCGCGCACACCCTATCTCAAAGCTACAGCCTAGAATACGGGAGCGATAGCATAGAAATCCACTCCGACGCTTTTAGGGGGGTTAAGGGGGTAAGGGTGGTGTTAATTGATGACTTATTAGCCACTGGAGGCACAGCTTTAGCGAGCCTTGAGCTTATCAAAGCCCTACAAGCCGAATGCATAGAAGCATGCTTTTTGATAGGGTTAAAAGAATTACCGGGTATCCAACTTTTAGAAGAACGAGTGAAAACCTTTTGTTTGTTAGAGTGCTAGAATAAGGGTGAATTTTGGAAGAATACATCATTGACTTATGGAATCAGCATGCAGCGACTTGGGGGTATCTCATTTTATTTGGGTGGAGCATTTTAGAAGGCGAAATTGGGTTAATTCTAGCAGGGATTGCCAGCTATACCGGTCATATGCATTTAGGGTTAGCCATTTTAGTCGCAGGGATTGGGGGTTTTGTGGGGGATCAGATCTATTTTTACATCGGCCGCACCAATAAAGCTTACATCCAAAAAAAGCTAGAAAAACAACGCCGAAAACTAGCCCTAGCCCATTTATTGTTGCAAAAACACGGCTGGTTTATCATTTTTATCCAACGCTACATGTATGGCATGCGCACCATCATTCCCATTAGCATAGGCCTCACGCGCTATAGCGCTTTAAAATTCGCTATTATCAATCTCATTAGCGCGATGGTGTGGGCGAGCATTACCATTATTTTGGCGTGGTATTTGGGAGAAGAATTATTGCATGCGTTAGGGTGGCTTAAAAAACACCCTTATGTGCTAATATTACTATTAGTATCTTTCTTGGCGTTGGTTCTATGGTATTTCCAATACTATAGTAAGAAAAACCGCTAGATTTCAATACAATTCTTGGAAGATATGAAATTAAAAAAGGAGACTTTATGTTGAAAATCAAATTAGAAAAAACCACTTTTGAAAACGCAAAAGCTGAATGCAGTTTAGTTTTTATTATCAATAAGGATTTTGATCACGCTTGGGTCAAAAATAAAAAATTGCTAGAAACCTTTAAATACGAAGGCGAAGGCGTATTTTTAGACCAAGAAAATAAAATCTTGTATGCGGGCGTTAAAGAAGACGATGTGCATTTATTAAGAGAGAGTGCATGTTTAGCCGTTCGCACCCTTAAAAAACTCGCTTTTAAAAGCGTTAAAGTGGGGGTTTATACTTGCGGAGCACATTCTAAAGATAACGCGCTTTTAGAAAACTTGAAAGCGTTGTTTTTGGGCTTGAAATTAGGCTTATACGAATACGACACTTTTAAATCCAACAAAAAAGAAAGCGTTTTAAAAGAAGCGGTTGTCGCTTTAGAATTGCACAAACCTTGCGAAAAAACTTGCGCAAATTCTTTAGAAAAGAGCGCTAAAGAAGCTTTAAAATACGCTGAAATCATGACAGAAAGCTTGAATATCGTTAAAGATCTAGTCAATACCCCCCCTATGATTGCCACCCCGGTTTATATGGCTGAAGTGGCGCAAAAAGTGGCTAAAGAAAACCATTTAGAAATCCATGTCTATGATGAAAAATTTTTAGAAGAAAAGAAAATGAACGCCTTTTTAGCGGTCAATAAAGCCTCTCTTGGCGTCAATCCTCCTCGCTTGATCCATTTAGTCTATAAGCCTAAAAAAGCGAAGAAAAAAATCGCTTTAGTGGGTAAGGGCTTGACTTATGATTGCGGAGGTTTGAGCTTGAAACCGGCTGATTACATGGTTACCATGAAAGCGGATAAAGGCGGTGGCTCTGCGGTGATTGGGCTTTTAAACGCGTTAGCCAAACTGGGCGTGGAAGCTGAAGTGCATGGCATTATTGGGGCTACAGAAAACATGATAGGCCCAGCCGCTTATAAACCAGATGATATTTTAATCTCCAAAGAAGGCAAGAGCATAGAGGTGCGCAATACCGACGCTGAAGGGCGTTTGGTTTT
Source organism: Helicobacter pylori (assembly GCF_009689985.1). Classification (NCBI taxonomy): domain Bacteria; kingdom Pseudomonadati; phylum Campylobacterota; class Epsilonproteobacteria; order Campylobacterales; family Helicobacteraceae; genus Helicobacter; species Helicobacter pylori. The sequence continues at coordinate 93,649 of NZ_QBAW01000003.1, forward strand.
AGCGGATTGTTTGAGCTACGCTCAAGACTTAAGCCCTGATGTGATCGTGGATTTTGCGACCCTTACCGGGGCGTGTGTTGTGGGCTTAGGCGAATTCACTTCAGCGATCATGGGGCATAATGAAGAGTTAAAAAATCTCTTTGAAACTTCAGGGTTGGAATCCGGCGAATTATTAGCCAAACTCCCCTTTAACCGCCATTTAAAAAAATTGATCGAATCTAAAATCGCTGATGTGTGCAATATTTCTTCTTCACGCTATGGCGGTGCGATCACAGCGGGCTTGTTTTTAAATGAATTTATCAGAGATGAATTTAAGGATAAGTGGCTACACATTGACATTGCAGGTCCTGCTTATGTGGAAAAAGAATGGGATGTGAATAGCTTTGGAGCGAGTGGGGCTGGGGTTAGAGCATGCACAGCTTTTGTGGAAGAATTTTTGAAAAAGGCTTGAAATGGGCTTGTCTGTAGGTATTGTGGGTTTGCCTAATGTGGGCAAATCCAGCACTTTTAATGCACTCACTAAAACCCAAAACGCAGAGAGTGCAAACTACCCTTTTTGCACCATTGAACCCAATAAAGCCATCGTGAATGTGCCTGATAGGCGGCTTGATGCGTTGGCTCAAATCGTAAAGCCTGAACGCATTTTGCATTCTGTGGTGGAATTTGTGGATATTGCCGGATTGATTAAGGGAGCGAGCAAAGGAGAGGGTTTAGGCAATCAATTTTTAGCCAATATCAAGGAATGCGAAGTGATCTTGCAAGTGGTGCGCTGTTTTGAAGATGACAATATCACGCATGTGAACGATAGAATTGACCCCTTAAATGATATAGAGATCATTGAATTGGAGTTGATTTTAGCGGATATTGCCGCTTTAGACAAAAGGATCGATCGCTTGCAAAAAGCCCTAAAAAGCTCAAAAGACGCTAAAAATCTTTTAGAATGTGCTTTGAGTTTAAAAATGCATTTAGAAGAATTAAAGCCGGCGAAAACTTTTGCCCTAAATACAAGCGAGGCTTTTTTAGAATTGGACAAGGAATTGCGTTTTTTATCCCATAAAAAAATGATCTATGCCGCTAATGTGGGCGAAGAAGATTTAAACGCTCTCAATGAGCATGCTAAAAAAGTCAAAAATTATGCGAAAGATCAAAATAGCGAGTTTGTTGCCTTGTGCGCTAAATTAGAAGAAGAAATGGTTTCTATGAGTGAATATGAAGTCAAAGAATTTTTGCAAAGTTTAGGCGTAGAAGAAAGCGGGCTAGAAAAGACCATTCGTTTGAGTTTTAAGGAATTAGGCTTGATCAATTACTTTACCGCTGGAGTCAAGGAAGTGCGATCATGGACGATTAAAAAAGGCTCTAGTGCGCCTGTGGCTGCTGGGGTGATCCATAAGGATTTTGAAAAAGGCTTTATCAGAGCTGAAACCATCAGTTACGATGATTTTATCGCTTATAAGGGCGAAGCCGGAGCGAAAGAAAAGGGAGCGTTACGCATTGAAGGTAAGGATTATATCGTTCAAGATGGCGATGTGTTGCATTTTCGCTTCAATGTCTAGTGTTTTTTCAAACAAGCGTTACTATTTTTTGAATTGAAACCTAGTAAGAAACTTTTTAAAAAAATCTATATAGAATTAAGCGATATTTGCGGGTTGCAATGCAGTTTTTGCCCTAACCCTAAAAATATCAGAGGCGTGATGCCTTTAGAATTGTTTGAAAAAGTTTGTAAAGAAGTAGCCCTCTTAACCCAAATTATCACCTTGCATGTTTTAGGCGATCCTTGCAAGCTCAAAAATTTAAAACACTATCTCAACACCGCTAAACGCTTTTCTTTGAAAGTGGATTTGGTTACTAGCGGGGTGTATTGGCGCGATTTTGAGGCACTTTTACACGATGCAATCTATCAAATTTCTATTTCTTTAGACGCAGGGCTAGACAATCGCAACAAAATCAACCAGCACCGCTACATCCAAAAAATTTTAGAATTTTGCCGCTACAAATTTGAAAAAAACAGCGAAGTGTTTTTGAATTTACGCATTCAAGACAGCACCCTTGAGAAACACCAGAATTTGATCAAACCTTTTTTAGAAAGCTTTGAATTTGTTTCTTTAGAGGGTTTAAAAACGCAAGGGCGCACTCGTTTGTTTAAAAAAAGTTTTTTGAATATCCAAAAAACCTTTAAATGGCCGAATTTGAACGCCCAAAATCCTTTAGATCAAAAATCAAAGATCCCCTATTGTTACGGATTAATCAAGCAAATCGCTATTTTATCTAATGGCGTTGTCGTGCCGTGTTGCATGGACACGCAAGCTAATATCAGCCTTGGCGATTTAAACCATACGCCCCTAAAAGATGTTTTAAAGAGCCAAAAAGCTATGGCTATCAAAACCCATTTTTTAAAGGGCGAAGCGTTAGAACTTTTATGCAAAAACTGCTCCTACCCTTTGATCCGTTATAAAAAATAAAACCACTCCCTTAAGGATTAGCCCTGCTTATTCCTTGAAAAGGCTGTTATTTTTAGCGCGTTTTGTAATCCTTTCAATAGCTCGTTAGTCATTGGTTTTGCAATTGTGGTGGCGTTTAGTTCGCTTCAGTAATAAACAGCGATTAAAAGCTTTTACTCTTTAATATTCTTATCTTTTATGTTTGGATTGGTGCCGCTAGAATTGTCAAAATTTTAAGGGTTAAAAGACAAGTGACTCTTTTCTTTTGTAATAGCTTGTGGGGTCGAAAAAAAAATCGTGGGCTTCTCTTGATGCCATTCAAAAACACTAATTGACCCCACTCTTTGATTCCTACGCTTTTTAGTTGTTTTGCGTTATTTTATTCAACATTCGCATGCTTTTTGATCGTTTTGGATAAAGTAATTTTCATACAATCGCAGCAGTGCAATAAAAAACGCCGTGATAGTAGGCCCTACAATAATCCCCCAAAAACCAAATTGTGAAATCCCGGCAATCATGGAAAAGAAAATCAGCATTTCATTGATTTTAAGGGTGGTTTTAAAGATTCTTTTTTTGATGAAGACGATTAAAATTGGCTTGATCACGCTATCAATCAGCACACTAATCAATAAAATGGAATACAAAGCGATAAAAATAGCCTCATTCACATTCCCATGATAAAGCTCATAAATCGCTATAGGGATCCAAATCAAAGCCCCCCCAACAGCCGGCACCAAAGATGCTAGGCCGTATAAAATCCCTAAAGACCAGCCGTCATGCCCAAACCATACGATCATCAACCCAAACGCCACGCCCTCTAAAATAACCGTGATGAGAGAAGTTAAAAGCACGATGCGTAAAATCCCAGCCACTTCTTCAAAAATCTTTTTGCTTTGATTTGTTCCAAGAGGCAAGACTCCCAAAAAATAACGATAAAATCTCTCCCCATAGTAAAAAAAGAAAAACAACAGCCCCAAAATAAACAAGGCGTCTGTAATGAGCTTCAAGCTGTATTTTCCCACATAGCTGCTTATTTTCAACAAATAGCCCGTGATTGAAGTGGCACTAAAATTTTCTAAAAACTTGATCGCTCCATCATGAATGGTAGGAAAATGCGATAAATTTTCGGTGATTGTCCCTTTAAGCCATTTGATTAGGGCTGAAAATTTTTCAAAATTGATTTCAAAAATGATATTAGAACTTTTATAAACAATAAAATACAACGGCACGATCAAAACGCTCGCTAAAACCAAAACGCATAAAAACGAACTGATCAAATTCAAAAAGCGCTTATCTAAAAAAACTTTCACTTGAAAAAATCCCACGCACAAAAGCCCAGCGATCAGCACATCCATTAAAAAATCTTGATACAGATAGATCATCCAATAAAAACCAATCAAAAAAAGAATCCAAAAGAAATACTGAGCTTTCATGAAATTATCCCCATTAAACTGAACCAAAAATTATCAAATGTTAGCTAAAAAACGCTCTTTAAAGGATAAAAAACCTCTTTTAACTTATAATTAAAATCAAAAAGGCTTACATTAGATGGTGTTTTACAAATATTCAGGGAGCGGGAATGATTTTTTAATCGTTCAAAGTTTCAAAAAAAAAGATTTTTCAAATTTAGCCAAACAGGTGTGCCATAGGCATGAGGGTTTTGGGGCTGATGGGCTTGTAGTCGTCTTACCGAGTAAGGATTATGACTACGAATGGGATTTTTACAATTCAGACGGCTCTAAAGCTGGCATGTGCGGGAATGCGAGCCGTTGCGTGGGGTTATTTGCCTACCAACATGCTATAGCCCCTAAAGAGCATGTTTTTTTAGCCGGAAAAAGAGAGATTTCTATTTGCATAGAAGAGCCCAATATCATAGAGAGCAATCTTGGTAACTACAAAATCCTAGATGTGATCCCTGCTTTAAGATGCGAAAAATTTTTTTCAAGCGACAGCGTTTTAGAAAATATCCCTACTTTCTATCTCATAGACACAGGAGTGCCGCATTTAGTGGGATTTGTGGAAAACAAAGAGTGGTTAAATTCCCTTAACACGCTGGAATTAAGGGCTTTAAGGCATGCGTTTAACGCTAATATTAACATCGCTTTTATAGAAAATAAAGAGACGATTTTTTTACAAACTTATGAAAGAGGGGTTGAAGATTTCACGCTAGCTTGCGGGACAGGCATGGCGGCGGTTTTTATCGCCGCACGCATTTTTTATAACACGCCTAAAAAAGCCGCTCTCATCCCTAAAAGCAACGAATCTTTAGAACTTTCTTTAAAAAATGATGAAATTTTTTATAAAGGCGCGGTGCGTTATATTGGCATGGGTGTTTTGGGCATGAGTGTTTTTGATGGTTATTTCTTGTAATAGTAATGATTTTGTTGCAATTAAACATAATGCGCTATCATTTGCGAGTTGTTTTTAGCAATATAAAAAATATCCTAAAGGAATAAAACCATGCAAGCGTTAAAATCATTACTTGAAATGATTACAAAACTCCAGAATCTAGGCGGCTATTTGATGCATATAGCTATTTTTATCATTTTTATTTGGATTGGAGGGCTTAAGTTTGTGCCGTATGAAGCCGAAGGGATCGCTCCTTTTGTGGCTAACTCCCCTTTCTTTTCTTTCATGTATAAATTTGAAAAACCCGCATACAAACAGCACAAAATGTCTGAATCCCAATCCATGCAAGAAGAAATGCAAGATGACCCTAAAATCGTTGAAAACAAAGAATGGCATAAAGAAAACCGCACTTATTTAGTGGCTGAAGCTTTAGGGATCACGATTATGATCCTAGGTATTTTGGTGCTTTTAGGGCTTTGGATGCCTTTAATGGGCGTGATTGGGGGCTTGCTTGTCGCTGGAATGACGATCACGACTCTATCTTTTTTATTCACCACACCAGAAGTGTTTGTCAATCAGCATTTCCCATGGCTTTCTGGGGCTGGAAGGTTAGTGGTTAAAGACTTGGCGTTATTTGCTGGAGGCTTGTTTGTGGCCGGGTTTGATGCGAAACGCTATTTAGAGAGGAAAGGGTTTTGCTTGATGGATCGCTCATCAGTAGGGATTAAAACTAAATGCTCTAGTGGGTGTTGCTCTTAAAGAGCGAACGCCTTAAAGTAGGCTTAAAGCCTACTAGAAGAATCATAATTGATAGAAGAATCTTGGTTAGTGCCTTTTTTGTAAATGATTGTTTTTAAAATGTGGCGTTTGACAAAAGAATTAACGCTTTCTACTTCTTCATCAGCCAATCGTCTTAAAACATCATGCTCGTCTTTAGAGAGATAAAAAGTCACTGAAAAATTGCGTTTCAACTCATCTACAGCGACACGCTTACGACCGGGTTTTATATTTTTATTTCCTAATTCCATTAAAATTTCCTTTTTTAGTTAGTGTGTAGTAATATCATAACAGCTATTCTAACATGAAATAAACGCCATTTTATATTAAATCTAAAGAAAAATATTTTTAGATGTGCTAAAATACCCATTTGTTACAAGATAAGCTTTTTTATCAAAAATAATGATGGCATAGGGGCAACAAGTGGCAATAAACACCTTTTTAAAACATTCTTTTCTGCTCTGTTTGTTAGCGGTTAATTCTTACGCTTTTGATTGGAATATTTTTAAATATAATTTGGGTTTCAATATGTTTATCATGGACCATGAAGGATCAACGCCTTATTGGGTCAATACTAACACCAATCTTAAAACCCGTTTGACTCCAAATTTTGGGATCCAATTTTATACAAAAGGTGTGGAGCAAAGCCTTACTGTGGGGGCGTATTTTTTTCAAAACTTCCATAACTACAGCACTAATTTTCCCTACCGCTGGGGGCCTACTATGTATTATAAGGCTAGGGGGAAGCGTTTTACTTTTTATGGAGGGATTTTTCCTAGGAAAAACCTCTTAGGAAGGTATGGTTTGAATATTTTTGCCCCTTATTATTGGTTTATAGATCCAAACGCTAGAGGGTTTTTATTGCAATTTCAAAACCATTATTCGCCTTCAAAACCCTATTATGGGCATGCGGAGTTCATGCTAGATTGGTTTGGAGGCAATTGTTACAACACTTGCAAATTCGGGAGAAACCCTTATGGGAACGCAATGGACAGGTTTCAAATGAACGGCTCTGTGGCTTATAATTTCTTTAAGGATTTATTGGGTATTGGAGGGTATTTTGTCTTGTTCCATAACGAAGACAAATACCTTTTGAATGGGGCTGATGGCATGCAGTTTAATGAAAAAAAAGCGATTGGCAATAATAATATTTATCTTATGGATCGCCTCTACTTTAACGCTTACATAGGGACAAGTCTTTTAGACATCGCCCCCTTTATGGAAAAACTCAACGCCAGTTTTGGCATGGTTTCTGAATCAAGCCGATTAAGGCAAATCCACAACAATGTGCCTTTTATGAATAGCGTGGGCGGGCAATTGGATGTAGAGATTCAATACAAAGGCTTTGGAATACACAATTTATTTTTCTTCGCCAAGACTCCAGAAATGCCTTTTTATAACCAATACCAGTATGTTGAAATGTATTGCACGCCTTCGTATTGCCCTACGCCTATTTATCGTGGCGTGCCATTCTTTCAAGCCAACATGTATAATCGTTTTGATTTGTATTACAATTGGAAAAACGACTTCGCATCGGTTCGCATCAACTTCGTGCTTAATGCGATGCGTGGGGGCTTTGATAGGAGCTTGCCTTGGTCAGAATCTTATCAAGTGTATATGACGGTTGCCTTTGATCCTTATAACCTTATTAACAAAATTGCTAGAAAAAAGTGAAAATTCTTGACAACCAGTTAATTCGTCTTATATAATGCTATTTCATTTGTAGCCATTGTTTGAGCAATGATTTTAAGCTATGGAAAAGAGGTGATAGCAGTATGCCAGGGATTAAGGTTAGAGAAGGCGATGCGTTTGATGAAGCTTACAGGAGATTCAAAAAGCAAACCGATCGCAATTTGGTGGTAACAGAATGCCGTGCTAGAAGGTTCTTTGAGTCTAAGACTGAAAAACGCAAAAAACAAAAAATCAGCGCTAAAAAGAAGGTTTTAAAGCGTCTTTATATGTTAAGGCGTTATGAATCAAGACTATAAGAACTTGAACGAATTTAAAATTTAAGGATTATTGAATAATGCAATTTACAGGGAAAAATGTTCTCATTACTGGGTCTTCTAAAGGCATTGGGGCTGAAATCGCCAAAACTCTCGCTTCTATGGGGTTGAAAGTTTGGATCAATTACCGCAGTAATGCTGAAGTGGCTGACGCTTTGAAAAATGAGCTTGAAGAAAAAGGCTATAAGGTAGCTGTCATTAAATTTGATGCGGCTTCTGAAAGCGATTTTGTTGAAGCGATACAAACCATTGTCCAAAGCGATGGGGGTTTGTCTTACTTGGTGAATAACGCCGGTGTGGTGCGCGATAAATTAGCGATCAAAATGAAAACAGAAGATTTTCACCATGTCATAGACAATAACCTCACTTCAGCGTTTATAGGTTGCAGAGAAGCCCTAAAAATCATGAGCAAAAGCCGTTTTGGGAGCGTAGTCAATATCGCGTCTATCATTGGTGAAAGAGGCAATATGGGGCAGACAAACTACTCAGCGAGTAAGGGAGGGATGATTGCGATGAGCAAGTCCTTTGCTTATGAGGGAGCTTTAAGGAATATTCGTTTCAACTCTGTGACGCCCGGTTTTATAGAAACCGACATGAACGCCAATTTGAAAGATGAACTCAAAGCGGATTATGTTAAAAACATTCCTTTAAACAGGCTAGGGTCTGCTAAGGAAGTGGCAGAAGCGGTAGCGTTTCTTTTGAGCGATCACTCTAGTTACATCACTGGAGAGACTCTCAAAGTCAATGGCGGGCTTTATATGTAGTCCTAAACAAAGGGTTCTTTTAGCGATAAAAGTTTGTAAGTAGCAAAAATCATGCTAACATTATGAGGTTATTCTAAAACAAAGAGGTTATTATCAAATGGGGATTATTTATTTAATATTGTTTCTCATTGTAATTTATTTGTTGTATAGGATTTTAGATGTTTTGGAGCAAAAATAAACGCTCCAATGATGGTTGATTTAATTTTTACAAAAACAAGGGAGTTTTAATTATGGCTTTATTTGAAGATATTCAGGCAGTTATTGCTGAGCAGTTGAATGTGGATGCGGCGCAAGTTACGCCGGAGGCGGAATTTGTGAAGGATTTGGGTGCGGACTCTTTAGATGTCGTGGAACTAATCATGGCGTTAGAAGAAAAGTTTGGCATTGAAATTCCTGATGAGCAAGCGGAAAAAATCGTCAATGTGGGCGATGTGGTAAAGTATATTGAGGATAATAAACTAGCTTAATCTTTTTAACTTGGAGCGTTTTCTCCAGGTTTTAGTCAAAAATTTGGCTTTAGCTAAGTTTTATCCCAACAGCACGAAAAAACTCTGTCCTTTAGGGTGCAAGATGTGAGTGCGTAGCCGTTAGGCTATATTCAAGCTAAAAGAGGTTAAAATAGTCTTTTTGGGGTAGGAAATATCCATGCAGACTTTAAAGAACAAAGCCTTTCGTGTTAGCATTCAATGGAATGCTTTAGTTAGGAAGCCCCTTGCCTTAGAAAGGGGCGGTTTCACTGAATTAAAGTTTTGAAATGAGGAGCTATTGGTGCGTCGGATTGTAGTAACTGGAATGGGAATGATCAATTCGCTAGGTTTAAATAAAGAAGATTCTTTTTTAGCGATCGCTAAAGGGGAATGCGGTATCAAAAACATAGAAAGTTTTGATGCGAGCGCGTTTCCTGTGCGTATTGCTGGAGAAATCACTGACTTTGACCCTACAGAGGTGATGAACCCCAAAGATGTTAAAAAGGCGGGTCGTTTCATTCAATTAGCCTTGAAAGCCACAAAAGAGGCGATGAAAGATAGTGGGATTTTAGACGCTCACAATAAATGCCCTGAAGAATTGGCAAATCGCATGGGCGTAAGCTCTGGCTCTGGGATTGGCGGGTTAGGCAATATTGAAGCGAATTCCATTTTTTGTTTTGAAAAAGGCCCTAGAAAAGTCAATCCCTTTTTTATCACTTCTGCGTTAGTGAATATGATTGGCGGTTTCACTTCCATTGAGTTTGGCATTAAAGGGCCTAACCTCTCTAGCGTAACGGCTTGTGCAGCAGGTACTCATGCCATTATTGAAGCCGTTAAAACCATTTTGCTTAATGGGGCTGATAAAATGCTAGTCGTGGGAGCGGAATCCACCATTTGTCCTGTAGGGATTGGGGGGTTTGCGAGCATTAAAGCCCTTTCTACAAGGAATGATGATCCCAAAAAAGCTTCAAGACCTTTTGATAAAGATCGCAATGGCTTTGTGATGGGCGAAGGCGCTGGGGCTTTGGTGCTTGAAGAATACGAGAGCGCGAAAAAAAGAGGGGCAAAAATCTATGCAGAATTTGCTGGGTATGGTGAGAGTGGCGATGCTAACCACATCACGGCTCCGGCTCCTGAGGGTGAAGGGGCTTTTAGAGCCATGAAAATGGCTTTAGAAATGGCGAAAGTGGAAGTAGGCTATGTGAACGCTCATGGGACTAGCACGCATTATAACGATTGGTATGAAAGCATCGCTCTAAAAAATGTGTTTGGCTCTAAAGAAAAAGTCCCTCCCGTTAGCTCCACTAAGGGGCAGATTGGGCATTGTTTGGGTGCTGCGGGCGCGTTAGAAGCCGTTATTTCTATCATGGCCATGAATCAAGGGATCTTACCTCCTACCATCAATCAAGAAACGCCTGACCCAGAATGCGATTTGGATTATATCCCTAATGCGGCCAGAGAAAAGCAAGTGGATGCGGTGATGAGTAACTCATTTGGTTTTGGTGGCACTAATGGTGTTGTGATTTTCAAAAAAGCCTAGTTTTACAAAGTTAGGATTTTGAATGGCCATTTATTTAGATTTTGAAAATCATATTAAAGAAATTCAAAATGAAATTGAATTAGCCCTTATTAGAGGCGATGAGGACGCTAAAGAAATCTTAGAAAAAAGATTGGACAAAGAAGTTAAAAGCATTTACTCCAATCTCACTGATTTTCAAAAACTCCAATTAGCAAGACACCCTGACAGACCCTACGCTATGGATTACATTGATTTGATCTTAAAAGATAAGTATGAAGTCTTTGGGGATAGGCACTATAACGATGATAAAGCGATCGTGTGTTTTATAGGCAAAATTGATAATGTCCCAGTTGTGGTGATCGGAGAAGAAAAGGGCAGAGGGACTAAAAACAAGCTTTTAAGAAATTTTGGCATGCCTAACCCTTGCGGCTATCGTAAGGCTTTGAAAATGGCGAAATTTGCTGAGAAGTTTAATTTGCCCATTTTAATGCTTGTAGATACAGCCGGGGCGTATCCGGGGATTGGTGCAGAAGAAAGAGGCCAGAGTGAAGCGATCGCTAAAAATCTCCAGGAGTTCGCTTCCTTAAAAGTCCCTACTATTTCTGTAATTATCGGTGAAGGGGGCAGTGGTGGTGCGTTAGCGATTGCGGTGGCTGACAAATTGGCTATGATGGAATATTCCATTTTTAGCGTTATATCCCCAGAAGGTTGCGCGGCGATTCTTTGGGATGACCCTAGCAAGACTGAAGTGGCGATTAAAGCGATGAAAATCACGCCTAGAGACTTAAAGGAGGCGGGGCTTATTGATGATATTATTTTAGAGCCTAGCAAAGGGGCTCATAGAGACAAATTTTCAGCGGCTAACACGATCAAAGAGTATTTTTTAGACGCTCTAAGGACTATCCAACAAGACCCTCATTTCCTTGACAACCGTTATCAAAAATTGATGTCGCTTGGTTCGTTTGTGGAGGGCATGAATTAGATCTATAAAAAACTTTGCGTTAATGAAATATTGATAACTGGTTCTTTAACTTTTAAGATTGTGTTTTTAAACTTTATTTTAAACCTATTCTCTTAAGGAGATAAGGGGTATTTTGAAATAATTCCCCAACTAAAATCCCCTAAAGACCGCTTTTAAAAATACCTCTTGATAAAATCAAGCTCTCTACTATCCGATCTTAAAAAATGCAATATTTTTTTATAACCAACGCTCAATAAAAACAAAGCTAAATTTTTCACTACTTGCTATCATTTTAGAAAAAAGTGAATATTTTACATAGCTTGTATAATAATATAAAAAACATCATTGCGTTACCAACTCGACGTGTTGAATAAAAGCATTCTCATTTTACAATACAAAAGTTAGGTCTAATGGTATTTTTAAAAAAGAAAGAAATCCCATGGTTATACATGAAAAATCAAAAGCCGCTTTTCTAGGAATTGGTCTTTAAGGAATAGGGGGCAGGCATTTTGCATCTTCAAGCATGTATTTTTCTCACTTCTTCTCATTACAATGGCGTTTGGCAAAAAAGGTAAAATCTTTAAACTCGCCTTGGAATTTCTATTGTTAGCGGCATTTCACTATTGCTTGGTGCTTTACACCAGCGCATTTATTTTTTGTATGGTTTATTAATTGGTGGGCTGTCCTTTTTATAGAAGTGGAAGCGGAGCTTATTAGCAAGCTGTTTTATTCCAATCAATAGGGTTACCCCCTACTTAAGGCATCGCATCAAAAACCACGCTAATCCCATTTTTTAAAATGATAGGGTTTTTTGCATCAGTGATATGGATAAAACGCACACCATCAAGCAAATTAAGAGCGATTTCTTGCTGTCTGTTTTCTTTAGCAATGATTTGAATGATCTTTAAGTTTTCATCATAAAAGATCACTTTGGGTTGCCATAAAGGGTTATTAGAGCTTATTTTTAAATACGCATTCTGATTCACGCTCAGCCAATACTTCCCACTCGCTTCCTTAAATTCCACAGGATCGCTACTCAAAACTAAGGCTCTTGCGTTAGGGAGCTTGATTTTTTGTAAGACAAAGTCGTATTCCCACTCTTTTAAAGACACCCGTCTAATATCTGTAAAATCAAAACCATGCCTTTTCATCGTTTCTATTAAAATGTTAGGGTCTAAAACATATTCCGTTTTAAGCTCGTATGAAAAAACATTCTCGCCCAAAGAGCTTTGCATTTTAATGGGCAAAACATACGAATACCCCATCATGCTCAAAGAATTATTGATGCTTTTGGCAAACGCTAGGGGATTGCTTGAAGCCTTGAAAGTGATTTTTAACATGCTTGGCTTGTCAAAATTAAAAGACAAAAGCCCGTTTTCTTTGAGAGTGTTGAGCAGTTTCAAGGAATCCAAACGCCCCATTACATAGAAAGCTTTACGATTTTTAAACAGACGCTCTAAAAAAAGCTTGTTTGTATGATAAGCTCGCTCCCCCATTAAATTCTCAATCCTATCGTTTAAAGCATCAGCGTTCAATAGCGTTCCCCCAACAATAAAAGCTAAAAAAAGGTTTTTCATTGCTGGAGTTCTTTGTATTGGGCCTCGTTGATGAGCGTTAAGCCTTTGGCTGGCTCGTATAAAAACCGCCTAGTTTTGCTATCGTTATAATTTTGTTCTTGATGGTTGTTTTTAAGACTAAGATGCCCATGCCCAAAACGCAACAACAAGCGATGGTTTTTGGTTTCTAAAGAATAATTTTTTTTAAAAACCTTTTGAAAAGAATTTTTTTTCTCATCTAAATCAATCACTTCCACCCAAATATCTCGTTTAGGGATAATATAAATGGTATTAGGATATTCTTTGATCGCTTCTTTTTCTTGCTTGTCTTGTTCTTTTGGTTTTTCTTCTAGTTTAGGCGTTGGCTCTGGCTTGTTTTCTTCTGCAAGATTAGCGTCATTGAAAGAACTCTTTTTAGTGCCGGATTTAATAGCGCTTTCTCGCTCTTTTTCTTCTTTTAAAGAAGAGCTGTTTTGAATGATAACGACCGCCAACACAATGACAATCACCCCTATAACCAAAACAAAGGGTTTCCATTTGGAAGATTTTTTGGATAATGAAGTATTGGCTTGATTGATGCTGTAATCCAATTCAACCTTAAGGGGTTTTTTTGCTGTTTCTTCAGGATCTGTTTCTTGATTTTTCTCTTCACTTACGCCCTCTTTAAAAACACACACTTTGTCAAATTCTTTCATCCATGCGCTCAAATCAATTTTATACTCGCGCTCTAAAATTTGTATAAATCCCCTAGCATGCACCCTTGATAAAGACTCATAGCGTTTTTCCAAGATAGAATGGATATTTTTAGAAGCGATTTTAGTCGCCTTGCAAATTTCTGTTACTCCAACTTCTTTTAAAATCTGCAAATTTTTATCTAAATTTTTAAGCGATAATTCTTCTAATGCCGCACCAGAAATATCTTTAGAAATGTTTTGAACACCAGAAATATCTAAATTTTCTAAACTTTTTTTATGCTGTTCCATTCAATTGACCACCTAGTTGATTTTATCCATTAAGATCCCTGCTGCCACGCTCACATTGAGCGAATCAAAATCTCTTCGCATTTTTACGCTTAATATAGTATCCATTTTAGCAAGGATTTTTTTAGACAACCCCTCATGCTCGCTCCCCAAAAAAAGAGCACATTTTTTTAAGGATAGATTTTCTACTTGACTAGAGCCTTGCATGCTCGTGCCCAAGCATAAAAACCCGCTCGTTTTCAATTCATTGATTAAATCCAGCGTGTTAGGCGCAACGCTAAAAGGCAAATCATACATAAGCCCCAAGCTGGATCGCACAATCCCCTCATAAGCCAATTCTTTAGCAAAATCTAAAATAACGCCATCCATTCCTAAGCAATACGCGCTCCTAAAAATACCCCCAATATTCCCCACATCCGTAATCCCACAAAGCACTAAAAGTTTTTGAGCTTTTTTAACCTCTTTTAAAGGAAGCGCTAAAGGCAATTCCACCTTAGCTAAAACCCCTTGATGGTTCCCCCCCTTAGCCAAGCTTTGCGCTTTTTTGTTATCCACTTTGATGATATTAGGGCATGCTTTTTTGAGCGCGAAAAAAAACTTTTTGTCTATTTCTTTAGAAAGATAGATTTCTTGCAATTTTTCTTGATGAGAGTTTAGAATGCGCATAATCACCTGCTTGCCATAAATTACTGCCTGCATGCTAAACCCCTTTTATTGATTTTTTTCTTCTAACAAACGCTGGAAATAAAGCTCTTTAGCGTTTTTTTGTGTCATAGCGGCTTCAATTTTAGCCTTAATTTTAGGAGGTAAATCCAACTCCAATAACGCCGATAGCCCCATGCAAGGCTCTATTTTTTTCTCATTCAAAAGCACTAAAACCCACTCCCCTTGGATATTATTTTGTCGCAACCGCTCTATGATTTGAGAAACCTCTCCTAAATAATATTGCTGGTGGAGTTTAGTAAGCTCTTTAGCCGCAAACAAATGCATGCCTTTAGCCAAATCGTTTAAATCCTTTAAAGTCTCTAGCAATCGGTGCGGGCTTTCATAAAAAACCACCGGGGTTTTTTCTTCTAAATACGCTAAAGCGTTTAAAATTTTAGCGATTTTTAAGCGCCTTTCCTTACTCTTATGAGGTAAAAAGCCAGCATAAAAAAACCGCCCTTCTAAAAACCCGCTCGCGCAAAACGCCGTAGTGAGCGCGTTAGCCCCAGGCAAGACATCGTAGGGAATGTTATGTTTTAAAGCGTGAGCGACTAAACTCATGCCTGGATCGCTCAAACTTGGCATGCCCGCATCGCTCATCACAGCGATTTCTTTGTCAAAAAAAGAAAGCTCTACTTTGTTTAAAAATTCCCGGTCGTTGTGCGAATGGAATGCGATAAATTCCCTTTTTTGAGTAGCGATATTGGGGAAAGAATGGCTAATAACAGGGTTTTGTGCAAGCAAGTGCAACAACCTCTTACTCACCCTTGTATCCTCGCATAAAAAAATCTCACAACGCTCTAAAACTTCTAAGGCGCGTAGCGTAATGTCAGCGAGATTACCTATAGGAGTGGGCAAAAAATACAGCACAAAAAGCCACGCTTTTTAAAAGAATTACTTCAAGTTGTAGCGTTGCTTGAATTTCTCTACTCTCCCTGCAGTGTCAGCGATTTTGTCGCTACCGGTATAGAAAGGGTGGCAAAAGCTAGAAATATCAATACGCATTTCAGGTTTAGTGCTTAAAACTTCAATTTCTTTCCCGCTAGTTACACAAGTAACTTTGCATGGGATATATTCGGGGTGAATGCCTTTTTTCATCAAGTATCCTTTATTTTTAAATTTAAACTTAAAATTATAGCATAAGTAACAATAAATTAAAACCACTCTAAAGTTAAAATAAAATTTGCTTTGTTAAAAAATTTATGATAGCATAGCGAAGCATTACGAAATCCAACACTTGTGGCATGTGCCACTTATTAGAATCTTTTGGTTACACTAATTTTTTAAGAATGCTTTAGCTTTTTGTATTTTTATCTTAATTGCAACAAACTAGAAATCTCTTTTTAATTAAAAGGAAATTTAATGAACGAAAACGCGCCTACGCATAAAAGTCCGCACAAAGTCAAAACACACACGCCAGTGAGCGGTTATCACATTGAAGATTTACGCACCTACCCTACTGAAAAGCTTTTAGAAATCGCTAACAAGCTCAAAGTGGAAAACCCCCAAGAATTCAAACGACAAGACTTGATGTTTGAAATTTTAAAAACCCAAGTTACGCAAGGCGGATACATTCTTTTTACCGGGATTTTAGAAATCATGCCTGATGGCTATGGCTTTTTAAGAGGGTTTGATGGGAGTTTTTCAGACGGGCATAATGACACTTATGTCAGCCCTTCTCAAATCAGGCGTTTTGCTTTAAGGAATGGCGATATTGTTACCGGTCAAGTGCGATCCCCCAAAGACCAGGAAAAATACTACGCCCTTTTAAAAATAGAAGCCATCAATTATTTGCCTTCAGATGAGATTAAAAACCGCCCTTTGTTTGACAATCTAACCCCTCTATTCCCTGATGAACAAATCAAATTAGAATACGAACCCACTAAAGTTACCGGCAGAATGCTGGATTTATTCAGCCCTGTGGGGAAAGGTCAAAGGGCTTTGATCGTTGCGCCACCAAGGACTGGGAAAACGGAGCTCATGAAAGAACTCGCCCAAGGCATCACCTCTAACCACCCTGAAGTGGAGCTGATTATTCTTTTAGTGGATGAGCGCCCTGAAGAAGTTACGGATATGCAACGAAGCGTTAAAGGTCAAGTTTTTAGCTCCACTTTTGATTTGCCCGCAAACAACCACATAAGAATCGCTGAGTTGGTGCTAGAAAGGGCTAAAAGGCGAGTGGAAATGGGAAAAGATGTGGTGGTTTTATTGGATTCTATCACCCGTTTAGCCAGAGCGTATAACGCTGTAACGCCTTCAAGCGGTAAGGTTTTAAGTGGAGGCGTGGATGCGAACGCCTTGCACAGACCCAAGCGCTTTTTTGGAGCCGCAAGGAATATTGAAGAAGGCGGGAGCTTGACGATTATCGCTACTGCATTGATTGAAACGGGATCCAGAATGGATGAGGTGATTTTTGAAGAATTTAAAGGCACCGGGAATAGCGAAATCGTTTTAGCGAGAAATATTGCAGACAGACGCATTTACCCGGCCTTTGATATTTTAAAATCCGGCACACGAAAAGATAATATCTTGCTTGGCAAAGACCGCTTGACTAAAGTGTGGGTTTTAAGGAATGTGATGCAACAAATGGATGACATAGAAGCCTTAAGCTTTGTGTATTCTAAAATGCAACAAACTAAGGACAATGAAGAATTTTTAAATTTAATGAATGAAAAATAAAATCCCTTATTAAAATCCCATTAAATTAAAAAAGTGTCATGAAAATAGGCGTTTTTGATAGCGGTGTGGGAGGGTTTAGCGTTTTAAAAAGCCTTTTAAAAGCGCAATTATTTGATGAAATCATCTATTATGGCGATAGCGCTAGGGTGCCTTATGGCACTAAAGACCCCACCACGATCAAGCAATTTGGCTTAGAGGCTTTGGATTTTTTCAAACCGCACAAGATTGAATTATTGATTGTGGCATGCAACACAGCGAGCGCTCTAGCCTTAGAAGAGATGCAAAAATATTCCAAAATCCCTATTGTGGGCGTGATTGAGCCAAGCATTTTAGCGATCAAACAACAAGTAAAAGATAAAAACGCCCCTATTTTAGTGCTAGGGACAAAAGCGACGATTCAATCCAACGCTTATGACAACGCCCTGAAACAACAAGGCTATTTGAATGTTTCGCATTTAGCCACTTCTCTTTTTGTGCCTTTGATTGAAGAAAATATTTTAGAGGGCGAATTGTTAGAAACTTGCATGCGTTATTATTTTGCTCCATTAGAGATCTTGCCTAAAGTGGTTATTTTAGGTTGCACGCATTTTCCCTTGATCGCTCACCAAATTGAGGGCTATTTTATGGAGCATTTTGCCCTTTCAACGCCCCCCCTACTCATCCATTCTGGCGATGCTATTGTGGAATATTTGCAGCAAAAATACGCCCTTAAGAAAAACGCATGCGCATTCCCTAAAGTAGAATTTCATGCGAGCGGCGATGTGGTTTGGCTAGAAAAACAGGCTAAAGAATGGCTCAAATTGTAACGCAAAATTTAAAGTCAAAATAACACAATTTTCCAAAAAAGGGCTATAGCTCACACTATAAGGGTATTGTGCTGATTATAAAGCGCTTTAGAGAGATCCAGAAAAGCGTTTTTATATTTGGAAAAGAATTACCTATCTACAAGTTTGCTAGACTACAAACAACAGCATAATGGCAAATTGTTAGTGAAAGTTCCCCCACAATACACTAGCAAAACTTGCTCTCATTGCGGGAGCATCAACCCCAAGCTCAAATTGAATCACAGGCAATATTTGTGCCCTGATTGTGGGTATAAAGAACACAGAGATATTAACGCTGCGAACAATATCTTGAATAAAGGGTTAAGTCTTTTTAGGGCAGGAAATGTCCTTGCAGACTTTAAAGAACAAAGCCTTTCGTGTTAGTGTTTATTAGGATATTTTAGTTAGGAATCCCCTTGTTTTAGCAAGGGGTGTTTTTAGTATTCCTCGATCCTTTAAGATTTCTGGAAACCACTTTTTGTAGTGTTTTTGACTCCATGTTCCACATTTGCTTTCATCAAGTTGTAAGATCCTGTAGAAAATGTATTGGTTAAAAATTGCACAAAGCTAGACTTAATGTCTTTTACGGCATTGTTCAACTTGGTGGAAAACTTGAACGAATCAGAATAATCTTTCATATTCTTTTGGTTGAATCCAATTTTATCATACTCTGACAAAGGAGTGCTTCCCACATTATGCGCAACTATCCTATCATTCACAAGCTTGAACCACTCAGGGTTTTTTTGCGTTAGCATACCGGTCGCTTTTTCATTGATTGTTCCATTGTGGACATTGCTATTAATGCGTGTGTGGCTGTTAGTAGCGTAATTGTCCAATTTCGCCTGCAAACCAGTAGGCACTTGTTTCGTGCTTTCAACCCATAGCTTCAAAGCATTGTTTTTTGTAGAATCTTTGAGTTCATCTATCTTTTGTTCTAGTTTGTCAAAATGACCTGTTTTAGCTTCTGAAACTGCCTGATTGAGATCGCCAATTCTACGAGTCAATTCTTGTTCCCTTGAAAGCCCTACTTTACTGAGATCATTAACTGCAGCACTTCTCCTCAAAGGGAAGCCTGCTTGATTTGCCTCATCAAAATCAATTGTAGCGTAAATGGGTTCAGGGCTAGCTGATTGCCCTGCTCCACTGAAACCGCCCACTCCTTTACCTGCTGATGCAATTTTGTTAATCCGGTCAATTTTTCTATTTATTGCTGATGTAGCTTCGTTGAGTTGGTCAATTTTTGCACTCACCTTTTTGGCAACTTGAGCGTAAATGGGCTCTTCAGGGCTAGTTGCTTGTCCTGCTTTCTTTTTATTAACTTGAGCGTAAATGGGTTCGTTGTTGTTTTTGAGTCCATTATTATTGTTATTGGAATTTCCAAATAATTTCTCGTTCAATTCTTTCCTGATGTCCGAAAAATTTTTGGTGAGCGTTGTGGCTTCTGTTTTAGACAACCCATTACCAACTAGGGTTCCATTTACACCATTTTTAACGGATTTTTGTAGATCAGAATTTTTTCCAAGATCCAATGACAAGCTTTTGAGTTCGGCTAGGGCTTGCTCTACCTTACTGAAATCGCCTGTTAATTTAGTCTCTGATACAGCCTGATTGAGATTGTCAACTTTATCCGTTATCTTTTGATTAATGATCACATCCTTAATGGAATTTTCAAGGTCGCTTTTTGCTTGTGTTACTTTGCTGAAATCCTTATTTTTGCCATTTTTGAAATCATTCAAAGCTGCATTAAGGTTTTCAATTTTTGAAATCCATTCTGGATTGATGCCTAAATCTTTCACCGAGTCTTTAAGGGCTTTTAGCGTTTCTTCTGCCTTGCTGAAATCATTATTTTTGCCATTTTTGAGTTCATCAAAAGATTTACCAAAGTCTTTCAAATTCTTGTTGATATTTTCAAGTTTATCAGACAATTCGCTCCTGACGCCTTTAAGATTCGGATCGAAAGCGGCCGCTCTTGCTTCCTTACTAGCCTCTTTATTGATCAACGCAAAAATCTTATCTTTTTGGCTGTTAGCTTGAGCTTTTGCTTCCATTCTATTTTTGTTGTCGTTTCTGCTCTCCAATTTTTTCGCTACTTCTTTCTCTAAATGCTCTCGTTTCCTTAGAGATTTTTCAAGATCTTTCTGAGCTTTTTTCACTCCATCATAATTGCCTGTGTTTTTAGCTTCAGCTACAGCTTTATTGAAGTTTGAAACTTTTCCAACCAATTCTTTGTTGCTGTTCAAAAAGTCTTTGATGAGCTTATTAGCTTCTTGTGGAGACAATCCTTTAGCCCACAATTTATCTTCTAAATCTCGCCTTATATAATTAGTGATAGCGAGATTATTTAAATTAGGCAAATTAAAGACAGCTACCTTGCTAAAATTCGCTTCCAAATGGGAAACGCCATTCGTAGTGCCCACACCCTTATCAGGACTCTTGGAGGCGTTGGTGTATTTGAAATTGGAATAATTGACAAACATCACGCCATCATATTTTAGGCTACCTTGAAGAGTGGTTTTTGTCTCCCCATCTAAAGCTTTATCTTGTTTTTTCCCATAATCTTTGAGAGTATAGCTCACTTCCCCATTACCAAACTCAGTAATTAAAGCTAAATGTTTTGGGTCTTTTTTAGAAACAAAAGCAATGTGATCACTCCCTAGGGCGTCCAAATAAGCCTTACGGTCTTTTTGGAAATTTTCAATCTCAGTTTGGAATTTTTCTTTCTCTTTCTCGCTCAAGTTGTCTAGTTTAGCATTGTTTCGTGCAAGAAATTCCATGAAATCCACTTTGTTTTGGATCTCTTCTTGACTCAACGCTTGTTTCAAACCTGTGAGTTGATCTTCTTTATAGAGATAGAAGCTAGGGTTTTTAATCCCATTTTCATTACCCGCTATGATTAACCCGCTGCCGTTATTAAGATGCGCATTAATGAGTGTGGCCACATTGTTGCCTTGTTGGTTTTTATAACCAACGGTGGCGTTCCAATCATGCCTAGCTTCAGGGCCACCATTATCCCCATACAATAATGAAACTTTTTCAGGTTCTATGTTACTATGACTCCCCATTAGCACAGAAGATAGAGCGTTATTGTGGATCAATAATTGATTGAACTTGTAATTAGGATCCTTATCAGCGACTCCCTCAACATCCAACATTTCCATATCACCAAGAGTGAATTTAAAAAAATTACCCCTTTCATCAAGCAAATCTCTAGCTTCAGGCGGTAAGCCTTGTATGTCGGTGGTGGTAGTGGCTAAATTTTGTTCAAAATCAGGCCTTGGCTCTTGATTGAGCGTTTCTTTGAGATCGGAAGATTGTTTTTTGTTAAACACAAATGATAAAAAAATATCAAGCCAATCCCCACCACTAGGCTCTGCATTTTTTTCTGCTTCTTGCCTTGCTTTCAAAGATTCATCAAACACGCCCATGAATTTTTCATCCGATCGGATTTGATTCCCTATGATAATTCCTGCAAAAGATTGTTTGGCAGACCTCAAAAACTCCGCTTTTTCCTTATCATCAGAGATAGGGGGTTGTATGATATTTTCCATGAAATTTCGGATTTGTTGGGTGTTGATTTTAGACGGATCTTTTTGAAGGGACACCCAACTCGTAAAGATTTGGTAACGCTGATCCCCAAATTTCTTAAAGCTCTCTACAGAAGAATCTACAGCAATGAGATTGTCTTTGTTGATTAAATCATTGCTCTTATTGATAAAGTCTGAAAAATATTGATTCTTTTTGGCAGGATTTTTGATCGCTTTATTGGCGTATTCTTCCCTTAGTTGCGAGATTTTCTCAAAAGCTTGCCTATTATCCCTATCATTCTTATCAACGATTGGTTTTTGATCGGGATCAAATGAAGCGACAGCGTTATCAACTTTAAGAAAAGCTACTTGAAGATTATTGATAAATCGTTGCGGAACAAAATCTGTTTGATCCGGTGTTGTTGTTTGATCGATGGTTTCATTAGTCATTGTTTCTCCTTTACCTAAAATTGGATTTGGTATCAAAGACTGCTAAAAACCACCACACGCTTGAGTGGTCAATTGATGTCTTTGAACATTCTTATTATACTACAATATTAGGCATTTTTTCATTAATCTTGTTAATATTGAAAAATTCCAGTCGTTGCAAGCGTCTAAAGGCTAGGAACGATTCACATTTTTACCCACAATTAACAAAAACTTGCTAGAATAGACAAATTTTAACAAGAAGTGTTTGTGATCCACATGGAAAATAAATCAATAGGACAGATTTTCAAAGACAGCTTCAAAAAAAGTTTCTTTAGTGGTCTATGGAGTTGCTTAAAATGGAGCCTTATTCTCACTCTGATCAGCTTGGGTTTGTTTTTACTTGTTTTTAGGTTTCAACCCGAGACAATTAAAAAATACATCAAAGATCCTAAAGATCTACAATTCTACAATGACTTGAGAAGCAAAAAAGGTTGGGACAAGTAGGTTTATTGTTTCTAAATTGTGTCAATTGTCAAACAAAAGTGTCGGTTTTTATCTCAATCAAAAAGGATACACACAAGGCCAGTTAATCTAGTGGTGCTTGCGTGAAAGTGTAAAAATATTTTTTTTTGGTATAATCACACCATTATTTCAATCTGAAAGGAAACGCATGAAATTTCTTACAAGAATCACTGACAGCTACAAGAAAGTTGTAGTAACTTTAGGGCTACTAATGGTAACAACCAATCCTTTAATGGCGTTCAACAGTCCTACAACAGGCGTTACTGAGACTAAATCTTTGGTTATTCAGATCATTTCTGTTTTAGCGATCGTAGGTGGTTGCGCTCTAGGGGTCAAAGGCATAGCAGATATTTGGAAAATCTCTGATGACATCAAAAGAGGTCAGGCAACCGTTTTTGCTTATGCGCAGCCCATAGCTATGTTAGCGGTGGCAGGCGGTATTATCTATTTGAGCACTAAGTTTGGCTTCAATATTGGCGAGAGTGGAGGAGCTAGCTAAATTGATCAACAATAATAGTAATAAAAAAATAAGAGACTTTTTTTTGAAAGTTCTCTTAAGTCTCGTTGTTTTCAGTTCGTATGGGTTGGCAAATGATGATAACCAAGCGAAAAAAGAAGCGCTAGAAAAAGAAAAAAACACTCCTAGTGGGCGCGTTTATACGAATTTAGATTTTGATAGTTTCAAGGCGACTATCAAAAATTTGCAAGACAAGAAAGTAACTTTCAAAGAAGTCAATCCCGATATTATCAAAAATGAAGTTTTTGATTTTGTGATTGTCAATAGAGTCCTTAAAAAAATAAAGGATTTGAAGCATTACGATCCAATTATTGAAAAAATCTTTGATGAAAAGGGTAAAGAAATGGGATTGAATGTGGAATTACAGATCAATCCTGAAGTGAAAGACTTTTTTACTTTTAAAAGCATCAGCACGACCAATAAACAACGCTGCTTTCTGTCATTGCGCGGAGAAACAAGAGAAATTCTGTGCGATGATAAGCTGTATAATGTTTTATTGGCCGTATTCAATTCTTATGACCCTAATGATCTTTTGAAACACATTAGCACCATAGAGTCTCTCAAAAAAATCTTTTATACGATTACATGTGAAGCGGTATATCTATAAAGAGAGGGGTGTTTGTGGCGAGCAAGCAAGCTGATGAACAAAAAAAGCTAATCATAGAGCAAGAGGTTCAAAAGCGCCAATTTCAAAAAATAGAAGAACTTAAAACAGACATGCAAAAAGGTGTCAATCCCTTTTTTAAAGTCTTGTTTGATGGGGGGAATAGGTTGTTTGGTTTCCCTGAAACTTTTATTTATTCCTCTATATTTATATTGTTTGTAACAATTGTATTATCTGTTATTCTTTTTCAAGCCTATGAACCTGTTTTGATTGTAGCGATTGTTATTGTGCTTGTAGCTCTTGGATTCAAGAAAGATTACAGGCTTTATCAAAGAATGGAGCGAGCGATGAAATTTAAAAAACCTTTTTTGTTTAAGGGCGTGAAAAACAAAGCGTTCATGAGCATTTTTTCCATGAAGCCTAGTAAAGAAATGGCTAATGACATCCACTTAAATCCAAACAGAGAAGACAGACTTGTGAGCGCTGCAAATTCTTATCTAGCGAATAACTATGAATGTTTTTTAGATGATGGGGTGATCCTTACTAACAACTATTCTCTTTTAGGCACAATCAAATTGGGGGGCATTGATTTTTTAACCACTTCCAAAAAAGATCTCATAGAGTTACACGCTTCTATTTATAGCGTTTTTAGGAATTTTGTTACCCCTGAATTCAAATTTTATTTCCACACTGTTAAAAAGAAAATCGTTATTGATGAAACCAATAGGGACTATGGTCTTATTTTTTCTAATGATTTCATGCGAGCCTATAATGAGAAGCAAAAGAGAGAAAGTTTTTATGATATTAGTTTTTTTCTGACCATAGAGCAAGATTTATTAGACACTCTCAATGAACCTGTTATGAATAAAAAGCATTTTGCAGACAATAATTTTGAAGAGTTTCAAAGGATTATTAGAGCCAAGCTTGAAAACTTCAAAGATAGGATAGAGCTCATAGAAGAGCTATTGAGTAAATACCACCCCACTAGATTAAAAGAATACACTAAAGATGGGGTTGTTTATTCCAAACAATGCGAGTTTTACAATTTTCTTGTGGGAATGAATGAGGCCCCTTTTATTTGCAACCGAAAAGACTTGTATCTCAAGGAAAAAATGCATGGTGGGGTGAAAGAAGTTTATTTTGCCAATAAGCATGGAAAAATCTTAAATGACGATTTGAGTGAAAAATATTTTAGCGCTATTGAGATTAGTGAATACGCCCCTAAATCACAGAGCGATTTGTTTGACAAGATCAACGCTCTAGACAGCGAATTTATCTTTATGCATGCTTATTCGCCTAAAAACTCACAGGTTTTAAAGGACAAACTAGCTTTCACCTCTAGAAGGATTATTATTAGTGGGGGTTCTAAAGAGCAGGGCATGACTTTAGGTTGCTTGAGCGAATTAGTGGGTAATGGTGATATTACGCTAGGCAGTTATGGTAATTCTTTAGTGCTGTTTGCTGATAGCTTTGAAAAAATGAAACAAAGCGTTAAGGAATGCGTCTCTAGTCTTAACGCTAAAGGTTTTTTAGCCAACGCAGCGACTTTCTCTATGGAAAATTACTTTTTTGCCAAACATTGCTCTTTTATCACGCTTCCTTTTATTTTTGATGTAACTTCTAATAATTTTGCTGACTTTATCGCTATGAGGGCTATGAGTTTTGATGGCAATCAAGAGAATAACGCTTGGGGTAATAGCGTCATGACGCTAAAAAGCGAGATCAATTCGCCTTTTTATCTGAACTTCCACATGCCTACTGATTTTGGTTCAGCTTCAGCAGGACACACTTTGATACTTGGCTCAACCGGTTCAGGTAAGACGGTGTTTATGTCAATGACCTTGAACGCTATGGGACAATTTGCTTACAATTTTCCTGCTAATGTCAGCAAAGACAGACAAAAGCTCACTATGGTCTATATGGATAAAGATTATGGCGCTTATGGAAACATTGTTGCAATGGGTGGGGAGTATGTCAAGATTGAGCTAGGGACAGATACAGGATTAAATCCTTTTGCTTGGGCGGCTTGTGTGCAAAAATCCAATGCAACAATGGAGCAAAAACAAACAGCTATTTCTGTTGTCAAAGAGCTTGTGAAAAACTTAGCCACCAAAAGCGATGAAAAAGATGAAAATGGCAACAGCACCACTTTTAGCCTAGCTGATTCTAATACGCTTGCAGCGGCAGTAACCAACCTTATCACGGGAGATATGAACCTAGATTATCCCATCACCCAACTGATTAATGCTTTCGGAAAAGACCACAATGATCCTAATGGGCTTGTCGCGCGATTAGCGCCTTTTTGCAAATCAACCAATGGTGAATTTCAATGGCTTTTTGATAATCAAGCAACCGATCGCTTAGATTTTTCAAAAACGATTATTGGCGTTGATGGGTCAAGTTTCCTAGACAATAATGATGTTTCGCCCTTTATTTGTTTTTACCTTTTCGCTCGTATTCAAGAGGCAATGGATGGGCGTAGATTTGTCTTAGATATTGATGAAGCTTGGAAATATTTAGGCGATCCAAAGGTCGCTTATTTTGTAAGAGACATGCTAAAAACTGCAAGGAAAAGAAACGCTATTGTTAGACTTGCGACTCAAAGCATCACTGATCTTTTGGCTTGCCCTATTGCTGATACTATTAGAGAACAATGCCCTACAAAGATTTTTTTGAGAAACGATGGGGGAAATCTTTCTGATTACCAAAGATTAGCCAATGTTACAGAAAAAGAATTTGAAATCATCACTAAGGGGTTAGATAGGAAAATTCTCTACAAACAAGATGGAAGCCCTAGCGTTATCGCTAGTTTTAATTTGAGAGGCATTCCTAAAGAATATTTGAAAATTTTATCCACAGATACTGTATTTGTCAAAGAAATTGACAAGATTATCCAAAACCATAGTATCATAGATAAATATCAGGCCTTGAGGCAAATGTATCAACAAATAAAGGAGTATTAAAATGAAACAAAGTTTGCGCGAACAAAAATTATTGAAAATTTTAGAAAATGATGTCTTGACGATTTTGGATAGTTTTTCTAATTACCTTTTTGAACTGAGAGAAGAATTGGACTTCATAGAAGAAGAAATGGAGGGTGAAATCACCGAACAGAACCTTACCGCTCTTTATGATTTTTCTAATTTCTTAGAAGACCATGTCAATGTGTTTTATGAGGATGTTTTGAATATAGATGATATCAAAACAGAACACCTTTATTCAGGTCTCATAGACAGTCTTAACGCTAATCTTCACTTTGTCAAGTCATTTCTCAATAATCAGGATTTAGACTTCCGCTTTTTTAAAGAAATAAACGATGGGCAAGATCCCCAAAAAACATTATCAAGATTAATTCCTCTTCAAAGTGGGAAAAATGATGCAAGCTCGTTTAAAGCCAATAATTCTTTTGTCTCATTAGTTTATGTTTATACTTTCTTCATGCTAGAAACTATCATGCAGTCGTATAGGATTCTCAGATTACTAGAAAAACCTATCAATAACAACATAAGCGAGGACATGCAGAGCGATATAGAGAATTTTTTTGTTCAAGCCAATTTTTTAGAATACTATGTTCAGAACAAAATATACCCAACAAATCATGCCTATGACTTCACGCATTTAATCATGGACTCCATTGTTCCTAATTGGATTCAAATTGATATGAGCGTTGAAGCTAAAAAGAAAGAGCTTTTTGAAAAATATTTTCAAAACATTGATGAAGTAACAAACAAAATGCTCGATCAAGAAAATCAAAACAAAAACAGCGATTGAGTGGTGTTAATGCGCTAGAATAATGCTAAAAATAAGAATAAAGGAGTTAAAAGTATGAAAACGAATTTTTATAAAATTAAATTACTATTTGCTTGGTGTCTTATCATTGGCATGTTTAACGCTCCGCTTAACGCTGACCAAAACACTGATATAAAGGATATTAGTCCTGAAGATATGGCACTAAATAGCGTGGGGCTTGTTTCTAGAGATCAGCTAAAAATAGAGATCCCTAAAGAAACCCTAGAGCAAAAAGTGGCCATACTCAATGACTATAATGATAAAAATGTTAATATCAAGTTTGACGACATAAGTTTAGGGAGTTTTCAACCTAATGATAATCTAGGCATCAATGCGATGTGGGGCATTCAAAATCTTCTCATGAGCCAAATGATGAGCAATTACGGTCCAAACAATTCTTTCATGTATGGCTATGCGCCAACATACTCAGATTCATCGTTTTTACCACCGATCTTAGGGTATTAACTAGGGGGTATTAACATGGCAGGCACACAAGCTATATATGAATCATCTTCTGCAGGATTCTTATCGGAAGTCTCCTCAATCATCTCAAGCACAAGTGGTGTCGCAGGGCCCTTTGCAGGAATAGTAGCGGGTGCTATGACAGCAGCGATTATTCCTATTATTGTGGGATTTACTAATCCGCAAATGACCGCTATCATGACCCAATACAATCAAAGCATCG
This sequence comes from Helicobacter pylori, assembly GCF_009689985.1. Classification (NCBI taxonomy): domain Bacteria; kingdom Pseudomonadati; phylum Campylobacterota; class Epsilonproteobacteria; order Campylobacterales; family Helicobacteraceae; genus Helicobacter; species Helicobacter pylori. Next base: position 121,744 of record NZ_QBAW01000003.1, read on the forward strand.
CTGAAGCCGTAAGCGTGCCTATGAAAGCCGCTAACCAACAATACAACCAATTGTATCAAGGTTTTAACGATCAAAGCATGGCTGTGGGGAACAATATCTTAAATATCAGCAAATTAACAGGGGAATTTAACGCGCAAGGCAACACGCAAGGCGTGCAAATTGGTGCTGTTAATAGTCAGATTGCGAGCATTTTAGCGAGTAACACTACCCCTAAAAATCCTAGCGCTATTGAAGCTTATGCGACGAATCAAATCGCTGTTCCCAGCGTGCCAACAACGGTTGAAATGATGAGCGGTATATTAGGCAATATTACAAGCGCAGCACCAAAATACGCCCTAGCTCTACAAGAGCAACTGCGTTCTCAAGCAAGCAACAGCTCAATGAATGACACAGCCGATTCCCTTGATAGCTGTACCGCTTTGGGTGCACTTGTTGGCTCATCAAAAGTGTTTTTTAGTTGCATGCAAATTTCTATGACGCCCATGAGTGTCTCTATGCCCACTGTTTATGCCAAATACCAAGCGTTAGTCACTAATGCCCTAACTTCAGGCACTAATCCTATGACCACCCCTGCATGCCCTATTGGGGACAAAGTTCTTGCCGTTTATTGCTATGCTGAAAAAGTAGCAGAAATTTTGAGAGAATACTATATAGAATTTGTGAAAAACAATACCAATTTGTTGCAGAACGCTTCTCAAATGATACTCGGTCAATCAGGATTAGCTACTAGCACCTATGACACTCAAGCGATTTCTAACATAAGTTCGCTATATAATTACAATATAGTAGCGAATAAATCTTTTTTGAAATCGCATTTGACTTACCTTGATTACATCAAAGACAAGCTTAAGGGGCAAAAAGATAGCTACTTAACAGAAAGGGTGCAAACTAAAATAATCGTGAAGTGAGGAAAGAGATGTGAAATGTTTTTTAAGCATATTTTCTTTCTTAACTTTTTGTGGTTTGTTTCTGAATGGTGCAGGGGCAGTAATAACGCTTGAATCTGCCTTAAAAGCCATTCAGGCGGACGCACAAGCCAAACAAAAAACCGCTCAAGCTGAATTAAAAGCCATAGAAGCTCAATCTAGTGCCAAAGAAAAAGCCATTCAAGCGCAAATAGAGGGAGAATTGAGAACCCAGCTTGCAACTATAAGCGCTATGTTAAAAGGGGCTAATGGCGTTATTAATGGTGTCAATGGCATGACAGGGGGGTTTTTTGCAGGTTCAGACATCTTGCTTGGCGTCATGGAAGGGTATTCAAGCGCGCTTAGCGCATTGGGGGGGAATGTTAAAATAATCGTGGAAAAACAAAAAATTAACACCCAAACAGAAATCCAAAACATGCAAATCGCGCTCCAAAAAAATAACGAAATAATCAAGCTCAAAATGAACCAGCAAAACGCTCTCTTAGAAGCGTTAAAAAACAGCTTTGAACCGAGCGTTACTCTAAAAACACAAATGGAAATGCTTTCTCAAGCTCTAGGAAGTTCTTCTGATAACGCTAAATACATCGCTTACAATACGATTGGCATCAAGGCGTTTGAAGAAACCTTAGAAGGTTTTGAAACATGGTTGAAAGAGGCTATGAAAAAAGCGACCCTTATTGACTACAATTCCCTAACAGGTCAGGCTTTGTTTCAAAGCGCCATCTATGCGCCTGCTCTTAGTTTTTTTTCAAGCATGGGCACACCATTTGGAATCATTGAAACATTCACTCTAGCACCCACAAAATGCCCCTATCTTGATGGGCTAAAAATTTCAGCATGCCTTATGGAACAGGTTATTCAAAATTACAGAATGATTGTAGCCCTTATTCAAAATAAACTGAGTGATGCAGATTTTCAAAATATCGCTTATTTGAATGGGATCAATGGAGAAATCAAAACCTTAAAAGGATCAGTAGATTTGAACGCGCTCATAGAAGCTGCTATCTTAAACGCAGAAAATCATTTAAACTATATAGAGAATCTTGAAAAAAAAGCCGACCTTTGGGAAGAACAACTGAAATTAGAGAGAGAAACGACAGCAAGAAACATTGCTGGCTCTAAAGTTATTGTCAAATGAAAACACTCGTGAAAAATACCATATCTTCTTTTTTGCTCTTGTCTGTTTTGATGGCAGAAGATATAACAAGCGGCTTAAAGCAACTGGATAGCACCTACCAAGAGACCAACCAACAAGTGCTCAAAAACTTAGATGAAATTTTTTCAACCACTAGCCCTAGCGCTAATGATACAATAGGTAAAGAAGATGCTCTAAACATCAAAAAAGCGGCCATTGCTTTGAGGGGAGATTTAGCGTTATTGAAAGCCAATTTTGAAGCTAATGAGTTATTTTTCATCTCAGAAGATGTGATTTTCAAGACTTATATGTCTAGCCCTGAACTTTTATTAACCTATATGAAAATCAATCCCTTAGATCAAAAGACTGCTGAGCAGCAATGCGGAATATCCGATAAAGTTTTAGTTCTTTATTGTGAGGGGAAGCTGAAAATCGAGCAAGAAAAACAAAATATAAGAGAGCGTTTAGAAACTTCTCTAAAGGCGTATCAGAGCAACATTGGAGGTACAGCTTCCTTAATCACTGCTTCACAGACGCTTGTAGAAAGCCTAAAGAATAAAAATTTCATTAAAGGAATCAGAAAGCTCATGTTAGCTCACGACAAGGTCTTTTTAAATTATTTAGAGAAGTTGGACGCATTAGAAATATCCCTAGAACAAAGCAAGCGGCAATACCTACAAGAAAGGCAATCAAGTAAGGTTATTGTTAAATGATTTTTCTGAGACAACAAGCTATGATTTCTAACCTTTGGGATTTGTTTCTCTAGGTTTTTTGAGCTAATAATTTTGATCGCTATTTTTTTCCATGAGCGATGCTTTGTTCTATTTGATTAATGACGCTATTGGGCAGTTCAGATTTAGAACGATTGTTTGAGAATGCTGCATCTTTTGCTTCATTTTCTTTTGTGTCAGTAGCTCCAAACTCACTTGCATTTGTAGTATCTTGGTGGTTGTTTTCTTGCTCCATTTCTTTTTTTCTCTTCTCACAAATAGCGCACGAAGCTATAAGAAAGGCTCTATTGTTGCTGTTATTAAGAGCGAGTTTTAAACCACTCAAGTGTTGTCTAGAAAACTTGTTATTTTCTGTCTCTATTTCTTGAATTTTTTCTAATAAGGGGGCAAGAATTTTTTGATCCTTGATGCCTTTGATCAAACACTTTCTTAACCCATCGTAATCGTTGCTTGAAATAATACACTCATTGATAATGATTTCAATTTCAGGTGTTCTTTGCTCATTAGGCACAAGCGGAGCAGCAGGTTTCACAAAAGCTTCATTCACCTTATTGATCATCTCATCAAAGTTATCATCTTTATTGGGTTTGGTTTCAGTGGAAGAATTGCTATTAGGGTTGTCATTCAAAGGGTTAGCGTTAGTTTCGTTTAATTCTTGTAGTCCTTTGTGTTTAGCCGCTTTTTTTTGAATAGAAGAGTTGTTCTTTTTTTCAAACGCTTCAATATTCTTTTGAATTTGCTCTGCTCTCGCCCTATCATTCCGTAATTTTTCTCTCAAAGCGTTAGTGGCAAATTCTTTTTCCTCTTTTGTAATTTCTTTGTCGTCATGTCTTTGATAGAGTGTTGTGATTTTTTTAAAGCCTAAAGCCACCAATTTTTTGTATTCACTCGGTAACAATGCTGTATTGATAGCGTTTAAGCCCCCATAAACAACTAAAGAATAAAGAGCGACAGAACCTAATTTTTTGAAGATACTTTTCAAGAGCGTCTCCTTTCTTATTCAAAGGGGTTATTCTTGGCAACATTGTTTCGGTATGCAGAAACCACTGTTTTGAAGAAATTAAATATCTTGTAGTGTTCTTTTTGCATAGTTGTTTTGTCGCTCATCATAGGATCGCTATCTACGAAGATATTGTATTCATTAGTCTTTTTTAATATAGATTTTTTGGATTGGGTATCAAAATTGAAGCTGTCTAAAACCAACAAACACAATTTTTGTTTTTGTGCGAAACTCAATTTTTGATTGGTGAAGTTTTTAGTCAGAGTATTCAATTCCACATCATCTTTGACATTTTTCAACAAGTTAGAAAAAGCCTCATAGCCCCTTAAGTATTTCTCATTAATTTTATCAATCGCCATGCTAAACGCCAAGCGTTCCGAGTTAAAAATAAGCGTGTTAGTAGCTTTTTGAGCAATATCTTTTGCTTTGGAGTCAAATTTGTTTCTTTCAAGCTGCAAGTAATAATCTATATTATCCAATTCTTTTCTACTCAACAGATTAGAAATGTTATTGGAATATTCTTCAATCGCTTGCTTGTAAGATAAAGCTAATCGGCTCGCTTTTTTATTTTGTTCTTCATCTAAAGAAAACACACCCATTTGAAGCAAAGCCTGAGCCTTATCTTTAGTGGTAGCGGTAGTTTTTTTAAAAATACTGCTCGTTTTCACCTGAGGGTAGTAATAACTCAAACGCTCCTTATCCTCTTGCGTGAATGTTTCTTGGTTTAAAACATAGGCATAAGGGTTAGGAAGAAGTTTCTTATAGAGAGGGTTATCTTTTAAGGCTTGCTCTAGATCACCATAAGCCTTTGACTTAGCAGTAAGGATTTTACCTCTTGTCTCTTTCTCTAGAGCCTCTTTTTCTTTTTTGTATTTGTTTTCTAAGTCTAAAAGGACTTTAGCTCTATGATCCATAAGCTCTTTGATTTTTTGTTTTCTAAAAACCAAGTCTTCTAAGAAATCATGCGTATTGCTTAAGAGCTTCTTTTTAGCCTTGAGAGCGTCTTCTTTTGCAGCCACTTCTTCTTGTTCTTTTTTTATCTCGTTGAAAAATGAACCAAACTGCTCCACATTAGCCGACAAAACTCCAAACGCAACCAACGAGCCAAAAACGATTTTTGCAAGCATCTTATAGTTTTTGTAACCTTAAATTTTCAAAAAATATCAATATATTATATTCTACCACAATTTCCACAAAACTATAGATTAAAATTTTTCCATGTCAAAAAGGTAAGTAAAATCTAGGTCTTATAGTGTTATGTTTTGCTTGTTCATATGTGGCTTGTTGGTATTTTTTAAGTTTCTCTTAAGGTTATTTTTATACAATGGACTTGTGTTTTTTGGATAGAAACTCCCTTATTCCTTGATAGGTGTTTTCTATTCTTTGTTTGACATTAAATAAACAAATCATTGGTTTGTGTTATATCACATGTTAGTATCAGCATAGTAGGGTATTCTTTGGGATTTTGAGCTAGATTAAGGTGGTTTTGTAAAATACTTATTATTTCCTATGCTCCTTTGCTCCTTTATAGGTTCACCGCCTTGAACTAGTTCTTTCAAAACCAAAATGAAACGACCGATTAGCAAATTAAAACAAAACTTTTTACAATTCAAACATTCTTTCAACAAACATTTAGATAAATACAGCCTTTATTATAGGCTGTTCAATATCAGCTCTATCGTTATAGGTTTTTTAATAGCACTTTTTTCTTATGGGGCAGGGGTGATTTTAGTTTATCCAATATTATTCTTGTTTGCTCTTATAGTAAAGCCTAGCTTTTTTTATTACACTACTTATCTTTTGTTACTCGTTTCTCTCAGTATAATAAGCAAATACTATCTCTTAAGCCACGCAAATTTCACAATGAAGCTAATCATACTTATGACTCAATGGCAAAATTGGTTCTTATGATTCGTCCAAAAATTTCTCAAGACTTGATTTAGAGAAATTTTTTTATTTCTAAACATTAGCATAAAACCTTACTGGCTAAAAACTAAAATCTTTTTAAGTGCATACCCAAAGCTAGCTTATTTGAAAAAACCAATCTATTTTTGGTATTCAAATCCTAAAACCCCATGATTTTAAATTTAAGTGAGCGTTTTTTAAAAATAATTCTGCATCTAGTGTGTTAGTAATTTGTTTTTGATATGGTGGTGGTTTTCCAAATTAATATTGAGAAAAATTTGCTATAATTAGGAGATAAAAACAAAAAGGATATGGCTTGTTTGGTGGCAAAATATTTGATTTGTTTGCGATTGGTGGTTACTTATCGCTTGATTTCATGAGTAATCTTACCAATAGATTCAAGAATTTTCTTAGTAGCTTTAGGCATGCTATTGTGAAATGCTTCCTACTAAAACACGCATTAGAGATCCGAACAAGCAAGAACTTACACAACCAAAAATAAAAGGACTGATCATGGGAAAAATTTTAGCTTCTTTGTTGGGTGGCGGAACAAATCTTTTTACAGGTTTATCCAGTGATTTGTTTTCTATGATATTAAATTTTTTGTTCTTTCTGATGTTAATGATGGGACTTAATGAAGTATTAGGGAAAAAATTTAACTTGCCTATGGACAATATCAAGAGTTTTATGGCAGAAGTGCTGAAGAATGGATTCGATAGTATCAAAAACATGGGATCTGCTTTGGTTGGTAATGGTTTTGGTAGTAGCAAATCAGACAAATCCACTAATAAAATGAGTGTCCCACAAGTAAGACTCTAGTTGTGTATTAACTATCTAAAGATGAAATTTTTTCATCTTTCATGCAGAGCTTTGTTTGATCAACAAGGCAATAGATTACTGGCTGAACATTATGACTTTATTACTTAAGACTCCTTTTTGAAAATGAGTTATCTTAACTCTTTATTTTAGTTGTAACGCATTTTTACAACCGATCTTGCTTTTTAAAAATAATTATAATATTAAAACTTTTTAAATCGGTTTTTAGGGCTATTTGTGAAAGTGTTTTTGTAGGTTTTGAAAAATAGATATAAGAGTGATTGAAACAATATTTTATGGTTAAAAAAATAGTTTTTTGCTCTTTGAATTATGACCGCTCTGAAATTTTCACACAACAGATATTGTATAATTTCAATATAAACTTTTACGATCTGAACAATCTAAAGAGAAACCAAATCCATTGAAAGGATCAAGAGCGATATGAGTAATAACATGCGAAAACTCTTCTCAATGATTGCCAACTCAAAAGATAAGAAAGAAAAACTCATTGAGAGCTTGCAGGAGAACGAACTTTTAAACACTGATGAAAAAAAGAAAATCATAGCTCAAATAAAAACCATGCATGATTTTTTCAAACAGATGCATACAAACAAGGGAGCGTTAGATAAGGTTCTAAGAAATTACATGAAAGATTATCGTGCTGTTATCAAAAGCATTGGTGTTGATAAGTTTAAAAAGGTTTATCGATTGCTTGAGAGTGAGACTATGGAGCTGTTGCATGCGATTGCAGAGAATCCTAATTTCTTATTCTCTAAATTTGATCGATCAATTCTTGGAATATTTCTGCCTTTCTTCAGTAAGCCCATCATGTTCAAGATGAGTATTAGAGAAATGGACTCGCAAATAGAATTGTATGGCACTAAACTCCCACTATTGAAATTGTTTGTGATGACAGATGAAGAAGTGAATTTCTATGCTAATCTAAAAACCATTGAACAATATAACGACTATGTTAGGGATTTGCTGATAAAATTTGATCTTGAAAAATACATGAAAGAAAAAGGAGTGCAAAATGCTTGATGTGGAAAACGAACAAAAAATCTCGGTGTAACTAACAAACTTCAGTTTGAAAAATATTTGTCTTAGGCGGAGACAGAATTAAAAAATGATGAGTGCTTTAAAAAGATTACCTACTTGATCGCCTTACCTATCAAGTAAGGCTAACGCCTATTGGCGTTGCTCTTTACCCTTAGAAAAATCTACTCTCTCCCTTTCTTCCAATCACTTACCACTGAGCAAACTTCTGATTTGATTGCGCAAGTATTCATTCTCTCTTTCTTCTTGTAGCTTCTCCCTAACTTCTTCTTCTTTGGCTTGCATGTTCAAGTTGCCATTCTTAAAAATCTCAGAACTAATCACATTCTGCCTCATTTGATAACCTGCACGATTACTCAATGTTTCTAAAATTTCTCGTTGGTTATTTTTCCTAGTGGTATATTCTTGTTCCTTATCTTGTAAGAGCGTTTTGTAATACTGATTGATTTTTTCTAGCTGAGCTTTTTCTCTTGCCACTTCATTGATCACTTGCTTGTTGTTTGCTCCACTCACATCATAGCCATGTAAGTTTTTTGTGTTAGCTCCTAGCATTGGCTGACTTCCCTGCAACACATCAAAGGTCTGTGGTTGTTCTTTGTTGTTAGGATTATCATTGTAGTTACTCGCTATCATCACCACACCTTTTTGATTCAAAGTAGGCTGCAAGTAAAAATCAATGTCAGATCTTGCTCCATTAGCTTGGAAGTAATTCTTGTATTGAAGTATCTTATTGGCATCGCCTATGAGCGTAATCTTTTTAGAATGATGAACAAGTTTGAAAGTTAATACAACTTGTTTATTATCCAACAAATAGTCCTTGTAATTTGGCAACTTCACTTGCACCATGAATGGTGTGTCTTTGAGTTTGTCATTTAAGGGTATCTCACTATACTTCTCTATCAGTTCATTATACACAGGCGTATAAACATGGTTCTTTTGTTTCACCACTTTTTTCGCATAATTACTGCATGCGCTTAAGATTAAGCACAGAATTGTCGCACCGATTAAAACACTTGCTCTCAGTTTCATTGTCGTTTCTCCTTATTATTCTTGTTTCTTTGAAGTGAAAAGACCATTGATAAAATTTTTTATACCAATAACCTTAATAACTTTATAAATCAAATAGCCCATACCTATGAAGCAAATGTTTTTCAAAACAAAGAGCACCTTGTCGTTAGTGCTACCAATTCCTAATATATATAGTTCATAAATAGATCTAATTGTTTCTAATCCAAAAAACAAAACCGCACCTGCACCAAAGGCATAGTAAAAATACTGAAGTTTTAGTTTTGTTTTTAGACTTTCCACCAAATCCATGTTTTTGCTAGTTCTTAAAAATACAAAATAGATTGCAAACAGAACAAATATCCCACCCATACATAATCCTAACAGATGCTCTAGTCCCCCTATATATCCCAAGAATGAATGAGCGTATGCTTCCATTATTCTCTGTTTGGCTTGCCCTATCTGCATCAGAAGTTCATACCTTTTTTCTTGCGGTAGCTTTTCTATTTCTATTAGGATATTTTTCAACTCTTCTTGATTCTTTAGAGCTTCGTGAAATCTTTGCTCCCCTAAACTCCCTTTGGGATATAACGAGTCTAGCAAATTTAAAAGATCATTGCTCTGTGAGTTGCTAGGTGATGGGGCGTTTAGCGGATTGGATCCATGATGCTCTGTTGTATCGTTCATGAAACTCCTTTCAAGAATTAAATTGAGAAATTGTTTTCTTATTATACCATTCTCTCTCTGAGTTGTGATTGTCTTACCTCTTTGAATTAGACGCTTCTAAAATTTCATTACTGGGTTAGCTTACTCATTGCTCTTACCTTAAATTAAATACATATTTTTACAGAAATTTTGCTATACTACAATTTAAGGTATTTTAAGGGGTTCTTAATGAAAAAATTTCTCAAGTTCTACAACCAACAAACCAATAACTAAACCATAAAGCTGTCGCATGTTAGGGAAAAAAAACGAGGAAGTCTTGATTGATGAAAATTTAGTTGGGGGTGTGATAGCTCTTGATAGATTGGCAAAACTCAATAAAGCCAATAGGACTTTCAAAAGGGCTTTTTATCTCTCTATGGCACTCAATATCGCCGCTGTAGCGAGTATTGTGATGATGATGCCTTTGAAGAAAACAGATATATTTGTTTATGGCATTGATCGATACACAGGAGAATTTAAAATTGTCAAACGCTCCGATGCTAGGCAAATTGTCAATTCTGAAGCTGTTGTGGATAGCGCAACTTCAAAATTTGTCTCATTGCTGTTTGGTTATAGCAAAAATTCTTTGAGGGATCGCAAGGATCAACTAATGCAGTATTGCGATGTGAGTTTCCAAACCCAAGCAATGAGAATGTTCAATGAAAATATCAGACAATTCGTAGATAAAGTCCGAGCAGAAGCTATCATTAGCTCTAACATACAAAGAGAAAAAGTCAAAAATAGTCCCTTAACGAGATTAACATTTTTCATTACCATCAAAATCACACCTGATACAATGGAAAATTATGAATATATTACTAAAAAACAAGTAACTATTTATTATGATTTTGCTAGAGGTAACTCTTCTCAAGAAAATCTTATCATCAATCCTTTTGGCTTCAAAGTGTTTGACATTCAAATCACAGATTTACAAAACGAACAGACGGTAAGCGAAATTTTGAGAAAGATTAAAGAAGTGGAATCAAAAAATAAGGCACTAGCGAAATAAGAGCATGTTTAATATTAAAAGGACTTTTTTAATAACGATCATGAGTTTTTTTCTCATTGTTCCTAATTGGTTGAAAGCTATTGATTTGCCCATTGTTTCAAATCTCAAAATTTACCAAACAGTTTATTGCATGCTGATACCGAGTTATGTTTTAACCAACAAAAGTTTTGCAGATATTTTGACAGGTTATACATCTATTGGTGCATCAGGAAGTGGAAAGAGTTCAGGGCAGGGTGTGATCGAAGCGCTTAGCACACCATTAGCCACAAGTTTAGCCGCTAGCAATCTGGTGAAATATTTGAATACTTTAGGTCCTTTATGGGGATCGGCGTGGGCAAGTGTTGCTACAGCTATACAAGGTTTTGCTCTAACGCCATCAAGTGGCTGTAACTTTGGTTGGAATGCATTGATAAATAAAAACATAGATGTATCCATGGATAGTATGCTAGACAATTTGAGCAACAAGATTCGGAATTTTACCAAAGGCGGTATTGAGGACAATGTGAAAGGCAATGTTCTTTTACAAATAATTAGCTCAATAACCGCTCAAGCTTCTACGAATATTACAGCTGATGGTTTAATTTGGCTGATTGGTAAAGAATTCACTGCAAATAAACTGCAAAACAACGCTACAGCCATGCTTGCTTTTGCCGCACTGGAATCTGTTGTCAAAGGAGCGGATGCTGCTGTTCTTCCTGCATATGGTGTAGTCAATTTGCCTGATATTATCATAGGGCAAGGGTCATATCTTGATTTTGTTTCTTACCTAATTTATATTGTTTTTGGGATTTTTGTTTTTATTTCTTTTATGAAATTGAGAGATATTTCAAATGGCATTCAGATTAACATAGGTTTTGAATACATGCGATTTGTTGGGGGGACATTATTCAAAATGGCGATGGTTTCTTTTATCGCCTATGCAGGTTTTGGTTATCTTTATAAAATCTCTTATTCCATTTATTTTGGTTTAGCAGGCGCTTTTGGGTTGAATCAAGTTCTTTTTTGGGCTTTAGATTTAGTGCTGAATTACACTGTTAATTCAATTTTACCTGCGGTAAGGGCTGTTTTTTCTAATGTTGGCAACAACGCTCCTAGTTTGTTACAAGGCTTGCAAGTGGCAGGTATTTCTTTATTCGCTATTTTTATGCAAGTAACTATCATTATGAGAATAAGCACTGTTGTTGTGAAACCTTTGATAGCGGGGGCTTTTAGCGGTATTGTGTTCCCTATTGCGGTATGTTTGATCGTGCTAGATTGGTTCAAAGATTCTATGAAAAACATATTGATATGGTTTATTAATAATTTGTTTATCTTGGTTCTAGCTATTCCTATTTTGCTCTTTGGTGTTTTGGCATTATTGGCATTCAATTTGACCATAACGCCCTCTGTTGCTATACAAAACATCAATCAAGGGGGATTGGGTATCGATTCAACTATTGCGAGTTTGATCACTTTATTTATTTTAAAAGGTTTCATAGAGACGATTATTGAGAGTGTCAATGCGATCGTTAATACCATTTTCAGCTCTGTATCTATGGATGGTAGCAGAATGGATAGAGAAAGAGATGCCTTAATGGTGGGAAGAGTTGGTGGATCTATGTTTAAAGGATAAGCCACTTTATTCTTGTGTTACAATTACAAATATTTTTTAAGAGGGATTGTTGATGGAGCAGGCATTTTTTAAAAAAATTGTTGGCTGTTTCTGTCTTGGTTATTTATTTTTATCTAGCGTAATAGAAGCAGCACCTGACATTAAAAATTTTAATCGTGGTAGGGTGAAAGTGGTGAATAAGAAGATTGCTTATTTGGGAGATGAAAAACCTATTACGATTTGGACTTCATTAGACAATGTTACTGTGATCCAACTTGAAAAAGATGAAACTATTTCTTACATCACAACAGGTTTCAATAAAGGTTGGAGTATTGTGCCTAATTCTAATCATATATTCATTCAACCTAAATCGGTAAAAAGTAATCTCATGTTTGAAAAAGAAGCAGTGAATTTTGCCCTAATGACAAGAGATTACCAAGAATTTTTAAAAACAAAAAAACTTATCGTAGATGCGCCTGACCCTAAAGAATTAGAAGAACAAAAAAAAGCTCTAGAAAAAGAAAAAGAAGCTAAAGAACAGGCGCAAAAAGCGCAAAAAGATAAAAGAGAAAAAAGAAAGGAAGAGCGTGCAAAAAATAGAGCCAATTTAGAAAATCTCACTAACGCTATGAGTAACCCACAAAATTTGAGCAATAACAAAAATCTTAGCGAACTTATCAAGCAACAACGAGAAAATGAATTAGACCAAATGGAACGACTAGAGGACATGCAAGAACAGGCTCAAGCTAATGCACTCAAACAAATTGAAGAACTCAACAAAAAACAAGCTGAAGAGGCAGTGAAACAAAGAGCCAAGGATAAAATCAGTATTAAGACAGATAAGTCTCAAAAAAGCCCTGAGGATAACTCCATAGAATTATCTCCTAGCGATAGCGCTTGGAGAACTAATCTTGTTGTGCGGACTAATAAAGCCTTGTATCAATTCATTTTGAGAATAGCTCAAAAAGACAATTTTGCTTCGGCGTATCTAACAGTCAAATTAGAATACCCACAAAGACACGAAGTCTCTAGTGTTATTGAAGAGGAGTTAAAAAAGAGAGAAGAAGCAAAGAGACAGAGAGAATTGATCAAGCAAGAAAATCTTAATACCACAGCCTACATCAATAGAGTAATGATGGCGAGCAATGAACAGATTATCAACAAAGAAAAAATAAGAGAAGAAAAACAAAAAATTATTTTAGATCAAGCAAAGGCACTAGAGACTCAATACGTGCATAATGCATTAAAAAGAAACCCTGTGCCTAGAAACTACAATTACTACCAAGCGCCTGAAAAACGCTCTAAGCATATTATGCCCTCTGAAATTTTTGATGATGGCACATTCACTTATTTTGGTTTCAAAAACATCACTCTCCAACCTGCTATTTTTGTGGTTCAGCCTGATGGGAAATTAAGCATGACTGATGCTGCTATTGATCCTAACATGACCAATTCAGGATTGAGATGGTATAGAGTTAATGAAATTGCAGAAAAGTTTAAGCTCATTAAAGACAAAGCCCTTGTAACAGTAATAAATAAAGGCTATGGGAAAAATCCATTGACAAAAAATTACAATATCAAAAACTATGGTGAATTGGAGCGTGTGATTAAAAAGCTCCCTCTTGTCAGAGATAAATAAAAAGGCGTTAAGACATGAATGAAGAAAACGATAAACTTGAAACTTCTAAAAAAACCCAACAAGATTCACCCCAAGATCTATCTAATGAAGAAGCAACAGAAGCCAATCATTTTGAAGATCTTTTAAAAGAAGAAAGCTCAGACAATCATCTTGACAATTCCGCAGAAACTCAAACCAATTTTAATGAAGACAAGCTAGAAGAAACCCAAACTCAAATAGATTCTGGAGGTAATGAAACTTCAGAATCTAGCAATGGCAGTCTAGCAGACAAGTTATTCAAGAAAGCCAGAAAATTAGTTGATGATAAAAGACCTTTCACTCAGCAAAAAAGTTTAGATGAAGAAGTCCAAAAACTGAACGAAGAAGATGATCAAAAAAATAATGAGTATCAAGAAGAAATTCAAACGGGCTTAATTGATGATGAAACTTCTAAAAAAACCCCACAACATTCACCCCAAGATTTATCCAATGAAGAAACAACAGAAGCCAATCACTTTGAAGATTCTTCAAAAGAATCCAAAGAAAGCTCAGATCATCATCTTGACAACCCCACAGAAACTAAAACCAATTTTGATGAATACGAGTCAGAAGAAATAACTAACGATTCTAACGATCAAGAAATTATCAAAGGAAGCAAAAAGAAATACATTATTGGTGGCATTGTAGTCGCTGTTCTTATTGTGATTATTTTATTTTCTAGAAGCATTTTTCACTACTTCATACCTTTGGAAGATAAAAGCTCTCGTTTTAGCAAAGACAGGAATCTTTATGTCAATGATGAAATCCAAATAAGGCAAGAGTATAACCGCTTGCTGAAAGAACGGAATGAAAAAGGCAATATGATCGATAAGAATCTTTTCTTCAATGACGATCCCAATAGAACCTTATACAACTATTTGAATATTGCAGAAATTGAGGACAAAAACCCATTGAGAGCCTTTTATGAATGTATTAGTAATGGTGGCAACTATGAAGAATGTTTGAAGCTTATCAAAGACAAAAAACTTCAAGATCAAATGAAAAAGACTTTAGAGGCTTATAATGATTGCATCAAAAATGCCAAAACTGAAGAAGAAAGGATCAAGTGTTTAGATTTAATCAAAGATGAAAACCTGAAAAAAAGCTTATTGAACCAACAAAAAGTTCAAGTGGCACTAGATTGTTTGAAAAACGCTAAAACCGATGAAGAACGAAACGAGTGTCTAAAACTCATAAATGACCCTGAGATTAGAGAGAAATTCCGTAAGGAATTAGGGATTCAAAAAGAGCTTCAAGAGTATAAGGATTGTATCAAAAACGCCAAAACAGAAGCTGAGAAAAACGAATGTTTGAAAGGCTTGTCTAAAGAAGCTATAGAAAGATTGAAACAGCAAGCGCTAGATTGTTTGAAAAACGCTAAAACCGATGAAGAACGAAACGAGTGCTTGAAAAATATTCCCCAAGACTTGCAAAAAGAACTACTAGCTGATATGAGCGTCAAGGCTTACAAGGATTGCGTATCAAAAGCTAGGAATGAAAAAGAGAAAAAAGAATGCGAGAAATTACTCACGCCTGAAGCGAAAAAAAAGTTAGAACAACAGGTTCTAGATTGTTTGAAAAGTGCTAAAACTGATGAAGAACGAAAAAAATGTTTGAAAGATCTCCCTAAAGACTTACAAAGCGATATTTTAGCTAAAGAGAGCGTTAAAGCTTATAAAGACTGCGTATCTCAAGCCAAAACTGAAGCTGAGAAAAAAGAATGCGAGAAATTGCTCACGCCTGAAGCGAAAAAACTTTTAGAAGAAGAAGCCAAAAAAAGCGTTAAGGCTTATTTGGATTGCGTATCTCAAGCCAAAACTGAAGCTGAGAAAAAAGAATGCGAAAAATTGCTCACGCCTGAAGCAAAAAAAAAGTTAGAAGAAGCTAAAAAAAGCGTTAAGGCTTATTTGGATTGCGTATCTCAAGCCAAAACTGAAGCTGAGAAAAAAGAATGCGAGAAATTACTCACCCCTGAAGCGAAAAAACTTTTAGAGCAACAAGCGCTAGATTGTTTGAAAAGCGCTAAAACCGATGAAGAACGAAAAAAGTGTTTGAAAGATCTCCCTAAAGACTTGCAAAAAAAGGTTTTAGCCAAAGAGAGCGTTAAGGCTTATTTGGACTGCGTATCTCAAGCCAAAACTGAAGCCGAGAAAAAAGAATGCGAGAAATTGCTCACGCCTGAAGCGAAAAAGCTTTTAGAAGAAGCTAAAGAGAGCCTGAAAGCTTATAAAGACTGCGTTTCAAAAGCCAAAACTGAAGCCGAGAAAAAAGAATGCGAGAAATTGCTCACGCCTGAAGCGAAAAAACTTTTAGAAGAAGAAGCCAAAGAGAGCGTTAAGGCTTATTTGGATTGCGTATCTCAAGCCAAAACTGAAGCTGAGAAAAAAGAATGCGAGAAATTGCTCACGCCTGAAGCGAAAAAAAAGTTAGAAGAAGCTAAAAAAAGCGTTAAAGCTTATTTGGATTGCGTATCTCAAGCCAAAACTGAAGCTGAGAAAAAAGAATGCGAGAAATTACTCACGCCTGAAGCGAAAAATCTTTTAGAACAACAAGCGCTAGATTGTTTGAAAAGTGCTAAAACCGAAGCTGAGAAAAAAAGGTGTGTCAAAGATCTCCCTAAAGACTTGCAGAAAAAGGTTTTAGCCAAAGAGAGCGTTAAGGCTTATTTGGACTGCGTTTCAAAAGCTAGGAATGAAAAAGAGAAAAAAGAATGCGAGAAATTACTCACGCCTGAAGCGAAAAAACTCTTAGAAGAAGCTAAAAAGAGTCTTAAAGCTTATAAAGACTGCGTTTCAAAAGCTAGGAATGAAAAAGAGAAAAAAGAATGCGAGAAATTACTCACGCCTGAAGCGAAAAAACTCTTAGAAGAAGCTAAAAAGAGTCTTAAAGCTTATAAAGACTGCGTTTCAAAAGCTAGGAATGAAAAAGAGAAAAAAGAATGCGAGAAATTACTCACGCCTGAAGCGAAAAATCTTTTAGAACAACAAGCGCTAGATTGTTTGAAAAGTGCTAAAACCGAAGCTGAGAAAAAAAGGTGTGTCAAAGATCTCCCTAAAGACTTGCAGAAAAAGGTTTTAGCCAAAGAGAGCGTTAAAGCTTATTTGGACTGCGTTTCAAAAGCTAGGAATGAAAAAGAGAAAAAAGAATGCGAGAAATTACTCACCCCTGAAGCGAAAAAGCTTTTAGAAGAAGCTAAAGAGAGTCTTAAAGCTTATAAAGACTGCCTCTCTCAAGCTAGAAATGAAGAAGAAAGGAAAGCTTGCGAGAAATTACTCACCCCTGAAGCGAGAAAACTCTTAGAGCAAGAAGTTAAGAAGAGCGTTAAGGCTTATTTGGACTGCGTTTCAAAAGCTAGGAATGAAAAAGAGAAACAAGAATGCGAGAAATTGCTCACCCCTGAAGCGAGGAAATTTTTAGCGAAGCAAGTGCTAAGTTGTTTGGAAAAAGCTAGAAATGAAGAAGAAAGAAAAGCATGTCTTAAAAATATCCCTAAAGACTTACAGAAAAATGTTTTAGCTAAAGAAAGTCTTAAAGCTTATAAAGACTGCCTCTCTCAAGCTAGAAATGAAGAAGAAAGGAGAGCTTGTGAGAAATTACTCACCCCTGAAGCGAGAAAACTCTTAGAGCAAGAAGTTAAGAAGAGCGTTAAGGCTTATTTGGACTGCGTATCAAAAGCTAGGAATGAAAAAGAGAAACAAGAATGCGAGAAATTACTCACGCCTGAAGCGAGGAAATTTTTAGCGAAAGAACTCCAACAAAAAGATAAAGCGATCAAAGATTGCTTGAAAAACGCCGATCCTAACGACAGAGCGGCTATTATGAAGTGTTTGGATGGTTTGAGCGATGAAGAGAAGCTCAAATACCTGCAAGAAGCTAGAGAAAAGGCTGTCTTGGATTGTTTGAAAACGGCTAGGACCGATGAAGAAAAAAGGAAATGTCAAAACCTTTATAGCGATTTGATCCAAGAAATCCAAAATAAAAGGACACAAAGCAAACAAAATCAATTGAGTAAAACAGAAAGATTGCATCAAGCAAGCGAGTGCTTGGATAACTTAGATGACCCTACTGATCAAGAAGCCATAGAGCAATGTTTAGAGGGCTTGAGCGATAGTGAAAGGGCACTAATTCTAGGAATTAAACGACAAGCTGATGAAGTGGATCTGATTTATAGCGATCTAAGAAACCGCAAAACCTTTGATAACATGGCGGCTAAAGGTTATCCATTGTTACCAATGGATTTCAAAAATGGCGGCGATATTGCCACTATTAACGCCACTAATGTTGATGCGGACAAAATAGCTAGCGATAATCCTATTTATGCTTCCATAGAGCCTGACATTACCAAGCAATACGAAACAGAAAAAACCATTAAGGATAAGAATTTAGAAGCTAAATTAGCTAAGGCTTTAGGTGGTAATAAAAAAGATGACGATAAAGAAAAAAGTAAAAAATCCACAGCAGAAGCTAAAACAGAAAGCAATAAGATAGACAAAGATGTCGCAGAAACTGCCAAAAATATCAGTGAAATCGCTCTTAAGAACAAAAAAGAAAAGAGTGGGGAATTTGTAGATGAAAATGGTAATCCCATTGATGACAAAAAGAAAACAGAAACACAAGATGAAACAAGCCCTGTCAAACAGGCCTTTATAGGCAAGAGTGATCCCACATTTGTTTTAGCGCAATACACCCCTATTGAAATCACTCTGACTTCTAAAGTAGATGCCACTCTCACAGGTATAGTGAGTGGGGTTGTAGCCAAAGATGTATGGAACATGAACGGCACTATGATCTTACTGGACAAAGGCACTAAGGTGTATGGGAATTATCAAAGCGTGAAGGGTGGCACACCCATTATGACACGCTTAATGATAGTCTTTACTAAAGCCATTACGCCTGATGGTGTGATAATACCTCTAGCAAACGCTCAAGCAGCAGGCATGCTGGGTGAAGCAGGGGTAGATGGCTATGTGAATAACCACTTTATGAAGCGCATAGGCTTTGCTGTGATAGCAAGCGTGGTTAATAGCTTCTTGCAAACTGCGCCTATCATAGCTCTAGATAAACTCATAGGTCTTGGCAAAGGTAGAAGTGAAAGGACACCTGAATTTAATTACGCTTTGGGTCAAGCTATCAATGGTAGTATGCAAAGTTCAGCTCAGATGTCTAATCAAATTCTAGGGCAACTGATGAATATCCCCCCAAGTTTTTACAAAAATGAGGGCGATAGTATTAAGATTCTCACAATGGACGATATTGATTTTAGTGGCGTGTATGATGTTAAAATTACCAACAAATCTGTGGTAGATGAAATTATCAAACAAAGCACTAAAACTTTGTCTAGAGAGCATGAAGAAATCACCACAAGCCCCAAAGGTGGCAATTAATTCAAAAGAAAGGATAAAATATATCTATGTTACCAAACTTGGTTCTTTACAAGATAAAAGACAAAACCAACAACAGGCTCTTCTAGAGGATGTAGTGGCGGAAAAAACCAAGCAAAAACAATGAAAGGAAACAGCAATGGAACTCGGTTTCAATGAAACAGAAAGACAAAAAATCTTAGATAGCAACAGATCTCTTATGGGAAATGCAAATGAAGTAAGGGATAAGTTTATTCAAAATTACGCCACTTCTTTAAAAGATAGCAACGATCCGCAAGATTTTTTGAGAAGAGTTCAAGAGTTAAGAATCAATATGCAAAAGAATTTTATTAGTTTTGATGCTTATTACAACTATTTGAACAACCTTGTGTTAGCCAGTTACAATCGTTGCAAACAAGAAAAGACTTTTGCAGAAAGCACGATCAAAAATGAACTAACGCTTGGGGAGTTTGTTGTAGAAATTTCTGACAACTTCAATAATTTTATGTGTGATGAAGTGGCAAAAATTTCAGACCTAGTGGCTTCTTATCTGCCAAGAGAGTATTTACCGCCATTCATAGATGGCAATATGATGGGCGTGGCGTTTCAGATTCTAGGGATAGATGATTTTGGAAGGAAGCTCAATGAGATTGTCCAAGATATAGGGACTAAATATATTATTTTGAGCAAAAATAAGACCTATCTCACTTCTTTAGAAAGAGCTAAATTGATAACCCAATTAAAATTAAATTTGGAATAAGAACATGACTGAAGACAGATTGAGTGCAGAAGATAAAAAATTTCTAGAAGTGGAAAGAGCTTTAAAAGAAGCGGCATTAAATCCTCTAAGGCATGCTACTGAAGAACTTTTTGGTGATTTTTTAAAAATGGAAAATATCACTGAGATTTGTTACAATGGGAACAAGGTTGTATGGGTTTTAAAAAATAATGGCGAATGGCAACCATTTGATGTGAGAGACAAGAAAGCCTTTAGTCTATCTCGTTTAATGCATTTTGCTCGGTGTTGTGCGAGTTTTAAGAAAAAAACAATAGACAACTATGAAAATCCTATTTTGAGCAGCAATTTAGCGAATGGTGAAAGGGTGCAGATTGTCCTTTCCCCTGTTACAGTTAATGATGAAACCATTTCCATATCCATAAGGATACCTAGCAAAACAACCTATCCTCATAGCTTCTTTGAAGAACAGGGTTTTTATAATCTACTAGATAATAAAGAACAAGCGATCAGCGCGATTAAAGATGGTATTGCTATTGGTAAGAATGTGATTGTTTGTGGCGGCACAGGAAGCGGTAAAACGACTTATATCAAAAGCATCATGGAGTTTATCCCTAAAGAAGAAAGGATCATATCCATTGAAGACACCGAAGAGATTGTATTCAAACACCACAAGAACTACACACAGCTTTTTTTTGGTGGGAATATCACCTCTGCTGATTGTTTAAAGTCATGTTTGAGAATGCGACCTGATAGAATCATTTTAGGAGAACTCAGAAGCAGTGAGGCATATGATTTTTATAATGTGCTTTGTAGCGGTCATAAAGGCACGCTAACCACTCTACATGCAGGGAGCAGTGAAGAAGCGTTTATCCGTTTAGCCAACATGAGTTCATCTAATAACGCAGCAAGGAATATCAAGTTTGAAAGCCTCATTGAGGGCTTTAAAGATTTAATTGATATGATTGTCCATATCAACCACCACAAACAGTGTGATGAATTTTATATCAAACATAGGTAGTAGGCACAATGGAAGACTTGTTGTATAACACCTTATATTTCATAGAGGATTATAAGTTAGTTATTATTTTTAGTTTCATAGGGTTAATAGCGTTATTTTTTCTCTACAAATTCATAAAAGCTCAAAAAAAAGCTTTTAAAGATAAAGCTAACCAACCTCAAAAGAAAAAAAACTTTAAAGAAATCATTATAGAAGGGCTGAAAGAAAGGGTTAAAACCTTTGGCTTTTGGTTACAAGCGACACTATTACTATCCTATTCTTTTATCACATCAGGGTTATTTTTCTTGATCCTATTAGGTAATTTTTATGATGATAATAAATTGCCTGAGAGTGATGATGATCTTTTTGATATATGGATCTATGCGATACAAGATTTTCCTGCATACTATTTTAAGGCGCTTTGTTTTAGTTCACTCAAGATTTATGGGTTCAATATATCCTTAGTCGTATATAGTTCTATTTTATGCTCTTATATATTCATTACCTTTTTTGTGTGGTTCTTAAAATACTTAACTCGGACTAGAGACATAGGAGCGAATAAAAAAGTTGATGATCTCTTTGGTAGCGCGAGTTGGGAGAGCGAAGAAAAAATGATCAAAGCTAAACTTATCACACCCAATAATAAAAAACGCGCCTTTGACAAACGAGAGGTTATCGTAGGCAGGCGTGGTTTGGGAGATTTTATCGCTTACGCAGGACAGGCGTTCATTGGCTTGATTGCTCCTACCAGAAGCGGTAAGGGGGTGGGTTTCATCATGCCTAATATGATCAATTATCCTCAAAATATCGTTGTGTTTGACCCTAAGGCTGACACTATGGAAACTTGCGGAAAAATCAGAGAAAAACGCTTCAACCAAAAAGTGTATATCTATGAACCTTTCTCCTTAAAAACACACCGATTCAATCCTTTCGCTTATGTGGATTTTGGTAATGATGTGGTTTTGACTGAAGACATACTCTCTCAAATTGACACACGCCTAAAAGGGCATGGGATGGTGGCTAGTGGGGGGGATTTTTCCACTCAAATCTTTGGATTGGCAAAGCTCGTTTTCCCTGAAAGACCTAATGAAAAAGATCCTTTTTTTAGCAATCAAGCGCGAAACCTTTTTGTCATCAATTGCAATATTTATAGAGATCTCATGTGGACTAAAAAGGGGCTTGAGTTTGTCAAAAGAAAAAAAATCATCATGCCTGAAACCCCCACGATGTTTTTCATAGGTTCTATGGCAAGCGGTATCAACTTGATTGATGAAGACACAAACATGGAAAAAGTCGTGTCTCTGATGGAATTTTTTGGAGGTGAAGAAGATAAGAGTGGCGATAATATAAGAGTGCTTAGTCCTGCCACTAGAAACATGTGGAATAATTTCAAGACAATGGGTGGCGCTAAAGAAACTTACAGCTCTGTTCAAGGGGTCTATACCTCAGCGTTTGCCCCCTACAACAACGCCATGATCAGAAATTTCACGAGCGCTAATGATTTTGATTTCAGGCGTTTAAGGATTGATGAAGTGAGTATTGGCGTGATCGCTAATCCTAAAGAAAGCACTATTGTTGGGCCGATATTAGAGCTGTTTTTCAATGTGATGATTTATAGCAACCTTATTCTGCCAATCCATGATCCACAATGCAAAAGAAGTTGTTTAATGCTCATGGACGAATTTACGCTTTGTGGCTATTTAGAGACCTTTGTTAAAGCGGTAGGGATTATGGCAGAATACAACATGCGCCCTGCGTTTGTGTTTCAAAGTAAGGCGCAACTAGAGAATGACCCCCCACTTGGTTATGGTAGGAATGGCGCTAAGACTATTTTAGACAACCTTTCTTTGAATATGTATTATGGGATTAACAACGATAACTACTATGAACATTTTGAAAAACTTTCTAAGGTGTTAGGGAAATACACAAGGCAAGATGTGAGCCGAAGCATTGATGATAATACCGGTAAGACCAATACTTCTATCAGCAACAAAGAGCGCTTTTTGATGACCCCTGATGAATTGATGACTATGGGCGATGAGCTTATCATTCTAGAAAACACGCTCAAACCCATCAAGTGCCACAAGGCGCTTTACTATGATGATCCATTCTTCACTGATGAGCTTATTAAGGTAAGTCCAAGCTTGAGCAAGAAATACAAATTGGGAAAAGTGCCTAATCAAGCAACATTCTATGATGATTTGCAAGCCGCTAAAACTAGAGGCGAATTGAGCTATGATAAATCTTTAGTGCCTGTGGGTTCAAGCGAACTGTGATTTTAATTTCTAATCATTGATTTCGTTTTGGAAATCTTTCAAAATCAGATCAAGCGTTGCTTTACTAAAAAAATAATCTTTGTCTTGCATGAAGCGTTTGAGTTTTTCTATATCTTAGTGAAATTTTCACTCATCAAAAGCTTGTGTGTTCTTTGATTTGCCAGCCATCGCTCTTATTGGATTGCTGCATGCGCTAGATTAAAATTCATCAATCCATTTTTACAGCACCTATGCCCAGAGAAAATGGCATGAATTGGAATAATTCTTACGCTATATGTCTTTATAAGGAAAGCAAAAGCCTATTCCAAAAAATAAAAAGACAAAATATCTTAATAAAAAGAAGCAAAATATATTTTAGAAAAATTAAAAGATAATGATGTAAATGATATTATTATAAAGCAATAAGATAGTAGAAGTGTATCATCAAGATTGCTTGTAAAAATTACAAAGATTCAAAAATAGTTAGTATGCTCTACTCGTTGTATCGCACTTGCGAATAAATGCAACGAAATCTCTTCACATAAGCGCCATTAGGGTTGTGTTTCATTCCCCCATTGTAAGCGCCTATTGCCATTTCTACTAATTGATACACGCTTTTGTTGGGGTGTTTTTGTTTGTAATAATCAAAATTTTCTTTTAAAATTTGTTTGGCTAATTGGATCGCAAAACCCACATCGTTTAACAATTTGGTTTTGAGAAGCGTTTTAGAATAGGTAGGGTAGAATTTTTTAGCGGTGTTCAAAGTGATATGAAACATGGAATAAGAAGTGTCTTTTTGGGAAATTTCACGCTTGTTGTTCAACCCTAGAGAGCTTTCTAGTAAAGCGATAGAGATGAGCGTTCTGCACACCACTTCATTGTCGCAGCCTTTTTGATGGATATGGATAAGATTTTCGTATTGCTTGAAACTAATGGCTACCTTTTGGCATGGATAGGCTAAGGAATTAAGAAGCAAAGTCAGACCAATCCATTTCTCAAACAAAACTTTAACTTACTTTGAATCTTTCAGTAACGCTTTTTGTAACTTCTGCTTGTCGTATTTGAGCTTGTCCCTTAGTGGTGAGAGCAGATTTTGAACACTCTCATAACCACACAGCATTCCCTCTTTATAGGGATCATTTTTGATTTTTACATAGAGACTAATGCCACTAGCGTAACACAAGCCATTAGACTTGATATAGTAGCTCTTAATTTCTTCTTCTAAGTTCCTCAAGTCATTAGGGTTGAGAGGTGTTTTTTTGCTGTAAGAATTTTCACTGATCAAAGTCCCCTCATAGCTTCTTTTGATCGTGGTTTCTTTATCCACTAACAATCCATTATAATTTTCTTTTTCCTTGACAACTCTCATTGTTTCATCAGGATTACTTGTTCTAGGAGAAATAGGCACTTCCACCACTCTAGGTTTCTTAGCATTTTTCTTTTTCAGCTCTGCTTCTAAAGCTTTTAGTTTCTTTTGATTTTCTAAGTCTTTGAGCTTGTATTTAGCCAATTCAGTCTCTTGTTTTTCTTTTTCTGCTAAGAGTTTCTTTTCCCTCTCTTCTTCATTGGCTATGAGTTGGGAGTTAGCGATTAGCTCTTCTATGAGCTTCTCTTTGCTGTTTTCAGGAGCGGTTTGAGTGGCATAAGGTGATGGTTGAGCCTCATTGGCGTTATTTGTCTCTTTTAGCCTATACAAGCTATAAGGAGCAATGATATTAGGTTTTTGAGTAGCGCTATCGCTAGTGGGCATAGCTACCATTTCATCTCTTAGGGGCGAACACACTTCATCATTGGGTCTGCAGATCACATCGTTGGCGTAGTTGAAATACGCGCGTTTTTGTTGTTCAAAAAGCTTATTCTCATCA
Organism: Helicobacter pylori; assembly: GCF_009689985.1. Lineage (NCBI taxonomy): Bacteria > Pseudomonadati > Campylobacterota > Epsilonproteobacteria > Campylobacterales > Helicobacteraceae > Helicobacter > Helicobacter pylori. Next base: position 146,496 of record NZ_QBAW01000003.1, read on the forward strand.
ATTGACGCTCCCTTATCAAGCGTATGGGCATTGGGATCGCTTCTTTTTGGCACTCTCAAAAAAGTCGCTTGAGCATAAGGCAGGTTTTCATTGATTTTTAAGACAAACTTAGCGTTGCGTTTGTTGAGCGCTTTTAGAATGTTGTAATACCCATTGACTTGTTCTAGTGAGCCTGTGATGATGATGAGATCCGCATAGGTTCCCATTGCTCTTGTTTTGATAATGGGATTTTCTATGGATAAGTAGTTGTTGTAATCCAATAGATCCATAGCGTAGAGATAGGTTTTGTCTTTCAAAGCACTATTACCAAACCAATCCCCAAAACTTTTGTCATTCACATTCAAGGTGTCGTATATATCAAAAAGCGCTTGAGTTTTTGTGTCATCAACAGAAACATATTGAGGTTTCTTATGATCAGGGATCTGTTGGCGCTGTTTGGCTTCTTTTTTGAGTCGTTTAGCTTCTTTCTTGGTCTCTTTAGTTTCTTTAGTGGCCTTAATGACCTTATCGGCTTCACTTATTTCTTTAGCATAAAGAGTGTTAGAGGTTAGTAAGCCTATGAGCGATACAGAGGTTGCTAGTTTTCTAAACATTAGTTTCCTTTTTTTTCAGATTGATATAGAGACAAAATTCCCTTGCATTTAAGATAAGTGATACAGCTGTAAAAAGCTCATTGGGAGTGAATTTTCTGTTAGGAAACCCTAAAAGAACTTTTTCTTCATCAGCCACATTCTTGTTGAAGCAATCATTTTCTGAGTCTTTGTAAATCTTATATAAATTTTTTTTGAAAGTCTCTTCAAACAAATATTCAGTAGGATAGCTTATACGCCCTTTCATATATAGTTTTTGGACTAATTCTAATATCTGATTGGGGCTGATTTTTAACAGAGAGATTGCCTTTTTTTGTAGGGCGCTCAAGTTGTAGCCTAGAGACTCTTGAAAGTTGATCCCTACCCCTTGATCCAATTTAGCCCTTAAAAACCCCCTATTGGACAAATTCTCATACTCTTTGTTGTTTTTAGCTTCTTTGATACTTTCTAGCGTTTCTGAAACGACCCCTTTAGATTTCAAACTTGTCTCTAATGCGTTAATGACATTCTCATCAATTTTTTCTTTGGGTTTGATGTTGAACTTATTTGAATCGCCAGTGTGCCTTGAAGCCACTTTTTGCATGACTTCTTTTTGTGCATGTTCGCAGATAAAAATAGAGAATCCTATGATATTAGAAGTCTTTAGAGAAAAAGAATCTATAGGTTGCTTGTGTAGGTCATGCAGTGAGTAATAAACCACTAGAACACCTAAATTTTTGAAATTTTCTCTTATTCTTTCTTCAGTCAAAATCGCTGTTTTACCTCAATCTTTATTCTCTTTAGCTTCAGTTGGTCCGTTGGTAACGCTTGTTGCTTGAGATTTTTGGGTTTCGTTATTGACAGTTGTTGCCGCTTTAGGTTGTTTTTTGGACAATTTTTCAACTAATTTCACTAAGTTGATATTAGAAAAAGACAAAAAGATTCCTATTGCGACAAAGATTATCCCAACAATCCCCATAGCACCGCTCAAGACACAACATAAAACCCCTGCTCCAATGAGACCTAATGCATCATAACGCTTGTCAGTCAAACTGTTTTTGAAAAAATTTACAAAAGCGTTTGGTTTCTTTGTTTCATGGGTTGTTTCAGTTGTATTGATTGTGTCAGCCATAGCATTACCTCCATAATGGTATATTTTCAATTTGTTACTACTATGAAACAAATCCATGTCATTATAGCAAAAAATATAAAACCATCTCCATGTTGTCATTATGCTGTTGTTTGTAATTTAAAAAAGATGATAAAACAGGCTAAAGAATGGCTCAAATTGTAAAAGGACTTGACATGTTTAAAGATTTTTATCGCACCACCCTCTCTTTTTTAAAGCCTTTATTGCTTTCATTAGGTTTATTGTTGCCGTTTTCACTTTGTATAGCTGATGAATATATTAGCATAAGTGATGATTGGGATGAAAGGGCGCGAAATCAGTGGGATGAAATTGCGCGAAATCATAAGACATATTATTTTGAAAATGGTTTAGACCATTTTAATCAAGGCCAATACAAACAAGCCTTTAAAGATTTTAAATTGGCGCAAGAATACAGCATTGGGCTTGGCAGTGTTTATAGCCAAAATGTATTTGGAGGGAAAGGGCGTGAAAGTGGATTACAAAAAAGCGCAATTCTATGCACAAAACGCTATCAAAGGGTATGGGAGCGGATTTTTAGGGGGCGCTTTAATTTTAGGATACATGCAAGCAGAAGGCTTAGGGATGAAAAAGGATTTGAAACAAGCGCTCAAGACTTACAGGCATGTGGTTCGCATGTTTTCTAATAAAAGCACAAATTATTTTGCTAACAATTTTAGATTACCAAACCTTGCGTTCACTAGTATGCTTATTGGATCGCGATTCATTGATCTTTCAGGTTTGAGCGCGAATCCTATAAAATTTGGAAAGAAATTTGGAATACTTGTTAAGAAATCCACTCAAATCAAAGATAAGACACTTCTTTGGGAAGATATTGCTGAAATTTCAAGCAATATTATTTTACTCAAACAACAAATGGGGGAAATCCTTTATAGAATTGGGATCGCTTATAAAGAAGGGCTTGGCACCAGAAAACAAAAAAGTAGGGCTAAAAAATTCTTGCAAAAATCCGCAGAATTTGGCTATGAAAAAGCTATGGAAGCTCTGTAGTTTTTAATCAAACTTATATCAAAGCTTTAAGGATTAGAAAAATCCGCTTAGATTACCCTAATTAAAACAGAGCCTTATTTTTCTTATTTTTCCATTATAATAGACACTTGATTGTTTTCAATTTCTATATAGAGTTCTTTTTGAGAATTGGAGCTATAAGAGAGCTTGTTTTGCTGGTAGGCTTTGTAATCTTGGTCAAACACCACATAAAACAAGCGTTTGTTTTGAGAGTTGGGGTAAGGGATCACATTGATAGAAGAAAAAGCGATATTCTTTTTTTCATTTTTTGCAAACACCCTTTTTTTATACTCTTTAAAAGCGTTGAATTTCATGCCGTCATAGCGAGTGAAATTGGGGTTATAAAAACGCATGTAGCGTTCAAAATCGCCCCTAGCCCAGGCTTCTTTCCATTGAAAAAGGGAGCTTAAAATCATGCTCAATTCTTCTTTGGTGCTTGGGAAAAACTTGTCTTCATAGGTGATAAGGAACGCTTTTTCGCCTTTTAACACTTTGTCATAAGAGCTTAAAAGCGGGTTTTCAATCGCAATACAGCCCTTGGTGTTCAATTCATTCCGATCGCCATTTAAAGGCATTCCATGCACCCAAATGCCATGCCCGGTGCGTTTTTTCAAGGTGTCATACAAATTAGGGTAATTCGTTACAAAAGCCAAAACGCCATAATATTGATCCAAGCGCTCTAATTTCTGCGTGATACGATACACTCCAATGGGCGTGGCCAAATCGCCCTCTAAAGTTTTATCGCCCTTTTTAGAGCCTACAAGGGCTTTAGAGCTGTTGATTTTTTTAAGCATGTTGTTGTCTATCTCATAAAACTCCAAACTGGGCTTGGATTTATCCGCTACAAATAAAAACTGCTTGTTTTGATAATAGCCAAAATCCGTGTCCTTGTTTTGAAGCTCTTCTGCCCAAAAAGATTTATCCGCTAAATAAGAATCCAGCTTTTGACCCACCACTTCCAAGCCTTGTTTTTGATAAAGGTGCATGATTTCTAACAAACGATCACTAGCATTCAATCCCACAAACCCCATTAACAGAGCCGATAATATTTTTTTCAATCCCTATTCCTTTGATGGATATAACCCAGTTTTTGCAAGCTCTTTTCTTCCTTACTCCATGATTTTTGAGCGATCACTTGCAAGTTTAAAAAAACCTTTTTTTCGCCCACTTCTTGCATTTTCAATCTAGCGTTAGTCCCGATGCGTTTGATATTCACCCCGTTTTTGCCTATCACGATTTTTTTTTGGCTTTCTTTTTCTACGATAATGCGTGCATACACCTTATCTATGCGTTCTTCTTCTATAAATTTATCAATTACCACATCGCTTTCATAAGGGATTTCATCGCTCAAAAAATCAAACAAACTCTCCCTAATGATTTCCTTATAAATATCGCGCATTTTTTCATCGCTCATCAAATCCTTTTCAAAAAGCCATGCGCTAGGGCTTAAATGCTTGCTGATGCATTCTAAAAGCGCGTTTAAATTTTGAGATTTTTTCGCGCTCAAAGGCGCTAAATCTAAAAATTGCGACGCGTATTGTTGATACTCTTGTAATTTTTGTAAAACCTGCTTATGCGTGGCGGTGTCAATCTTACTCACAGCCAAGATATGGGGTTTTTGGCACAAACTCAAAAACTCTTCATAGCCTTTTAAATCATCATGCACAGAAGCCAAAAAAACACACAATTCAGCATCGCCCATCGCTTTTAAAGCCTGTGAGAGCATGCACTGGTTGAGTAATTTTTCTTGATGATGAAGCCCTGGTGTGTCTAAAAAAATGATTTGGCTCTCATACCCTTCTTTATCCTTAAAAGGCACGATGCATTTCATCAATTTTCTGGTCGCATTAGCCTTATGCGAAACAAGGGCTAAATGAGCGTTTAATAAAGTGTTTAAAAGAGTGCTTTTTCCAGCGTTTGGTTTGCCCATAAGAGCTACAAAGCCCGCCTTAGTTTTCATTATAAAATATACTTCACTAAATTTTCATCAGCCACTAAATCCTCTAGTTTTGATTGAACCAACTCTTTAGTGATAGTAACATTTTGCCCAGAATAATCCTCCGCTTCAAAACTAATGTCTTCTAGCACTTTTTCAATGGTGGTGTGCAACCTTCTAGCGCCTATATCTTCGCTTTTTTGATTGGCGTTATAAGAGAGTTTGGCTAACTCTTTGATCGCGTTATCTTCAAACGCAATTTCTACGCCTTCCACTTTTAAAAGGGCTTGGTATTGCTTGATGATAGAGGTTTTAGTTTGGGTTAAAATCATATACATGATTTCTTCGGTTAAACTCTCTAACTCCACCCTTAAAGGGAAACGGCCTTGCAATTCAGGGATAAGATCGCTTGGCTTAGCAAGATGAAAAGCCCCTGCTGCAATGAATAAAATATGCTCTGTTTTAATAGAGCCATATTTCGTATTCACCACACTCCCCTCTACAATCGGCAACAAATCCCTTTGAACCCCCTCTTTACTGGGATCTTGACGGCCTCCTTCTTTAGAGCTTACAGCGATCTTATCAATTTCATCAATAAAAATCACCCCTGAACTTTCCGCACGCTTCAAGCCTTCCATTTTAATGGATTCGCCATCTAAAAGCGTGTCGCTAATTTCTGCCTTTAGGGCTTCTTTAGCCTCTTTAACGCTTAAAGTTTTTTTGACTTTATCATGTTCTTTATGGAAAACCTTAATCAAGTTTTCTTGAACCCTTAAAATTTCAGGCGGCACATTAGAATCAATTTCTATGCTTTTTTTACGCACTTCAATTTCAATTTCTCGGCTATCCAACTCGCCTTGCACGATTCTTTGTTGCATTTTTAAAAGGCTGTTAGCGTATTCTTGTTTTTTTTCTTCGCTCACCCCATTAGGCAAGGGGGGTAGGAGTTTTTTAGCGATTTTTTCTATAACCGCCTCTTCAATCTTGTCTTTTAATCTTTCTTTATGCTCATTTTCCACTAAAAGCACGCTGTTATTGACCAAATCCCTTACCATAGACTCCACATCACGCCCCACAAAACCCACTTCTGTGTACTTGCTCGCTTCCACTTTCACAAAGGGGAGTTCCATGATTTTTGCTATTCTTCTTGCGATTTCCGTTTTACCCACACCAGTAGAGCCAATCATTAAAATGTTTTTAGGCGTGATTTCTTCTTGTAAGGATTTTTCCAGTTGCAAACGCCTGTAACGATTCCTAAAAGCGATAGCGATAGACTTTTTAGCTTCCTTTTGCCCAATGATGTATTCATCTAAATAAGCGACAATTTCTCTTGGGGTCATATTCAATTTAGACATTAAAGCTCCAAAATTTTAATATTCGTGTTGGTGTAAATACAAAGATCCCCTGCGATTTTTAAGGACTCTTCTACAAGTTTTCTAGGCTCTAAATGAGCGAAGTTATCTAAAGCCCTAGCCGCGCTTAAGGCGTAATTCCCCCCACTCCCAATAGCAGCGATCTTATTGTCTTCGGCTTCTAAAACATCGCCTGTGCCGCTCAAAATAAAAATGTGATCCAAATTTAAAACGATCATCATCGCTTCCAGTCGGCGTAAATACTTGTCTTTGCGCCATTCCTTACTGAAATCCACCACGCTTTTAAACAAATCCCCTTTTTTGCTCTCCAATATGCGTTCAAACATATCAAACAAACTAAAAGCGTCCGCGGTGCTTCCGGCAAACCCGCTTAAAACCTGGTTGTGATACAAGCTTCTGATTTTTGTCGCATTGGCTTTGACTACGCAATTACCCAAAGTTACCTGCCCATCGCCTCCAATGAGCGCGAACTTTTTATGATTCAATTCCCCTCTATAGCCTAAAATCGTTGTCGCTTCAAACATTTTCTACTCAGCCACCACATCAATTTTAAATGCGCCCGCAATCCCCGATCCAAGTTTGACTTCAATCTCATAAATCCCTGTGCTTTTAATCGGGTGTTTGAGCTCAATGTCTTTTTTATCTAAATCTAAACTCGCATGCTGTTCTTTCAAACGCTCCGTGATTTCTTCTTTAGTGATCGCTCCAAATAAAGAGCCGTTCGCGCCGACTTTTTTATGGATAGTCAGCGTGATGGTCTGTAAAGTTTCTACCATTTGCAATTTTTGTGCCTTTTCTAGGGCTTCTTTTTCCGCTTTCTTTTTGACTTCGGCTTTGTATTTGTTGATCACTTCGTTAGTGGCGAGTTTGGCTTTTTGGTTAGCGATTAAAAAGTTATTCCCATAGCCATCTTTAACCTCACACACTTCACCCGCTTTGCCTAAATTTTTCACATCTTCTAATAATAGAACTTTCATCATATCCCCTTTAAGTTGTAAGTAATTTGTAATTATACTCTTTATTTTAATAAGTTGGGTTTTTATTGCCTATTCCTACCACCCATCTGTTTTTCTAAAGCCTGCTTGATCAATCCCAAACAATAAGGGATATTCTCTTTTGTTTCTAACTTTACTTCCACATCTCCAACACCCAAATGACCGGTTTTGGAAACATCTCTAATTTTTAGTTTTTCCTCTATTTCATCTTGTAACTCAGAAAAATCCATCTTTAAATACAGATTTAATTCATATTCTAAGGGAACAATACTCACAAAAATGGTGCCATGCTTATAGGTTATGTAATGTTTCATAAAATTTTCAGTTATCCTTTCATCAAGGGCCTTAATTTCTTTTCTTAAAATATCAAACAATTCCCTTGAATCAGGGCCAAACTTATAAGAGCTTAAATCATAAGCCTTTAATGTTTCAGGGTCTAGCTTTGGATAAGTCCAAATCTTTAAAGCCCAATCTGCTAAATCATTAGCTCTTTTTTCAATCTCTTTTTCGCCAAAAGATTCCAAATCTTTTAAACCTTGATTGAGCTTTAATGAGCTTTGTTTGAAGCCCTTCTCCATATCTCTTTTTTCTTGGAAAGAATTGTTACTATACTTCTCGTTATAACCGGTTAGAGTGAGATTCCCTATTGTGTGGAGGTATTTCTCGTGTATCGCTTCAAAATTTTCACCCAAATCCCTTTTCCATTCAAAAGTAAGGGTTTGAGGCATTATATGTTCTGTATTGCATTTTTGAGTATCGACCGGTTCTTTTGTGTCAAAATTTTCTAACCTTTCAAGAAAGTTTTTAGTTTTCCATGGTTTCTTTTTATCATAAAGTTCTTTCGTAATAAAAGAATCTTTAAATTCAGAATCGTTTGGAAATTTTTGCTTCCCTGTTAGCGACCCAAAATGCTCCTCCACGCTTTTAAGGTATTGCTTTTTATCAATCTTTTTTGTAAAAGAGGGAAAGAATTTATTGAGTCCGTTGGAAGGAATACCACACACCGCCCTTCTGCAAAGATAGCTCTCTGTTAAAGCGATAATAGAGATAAAATCCTGATTGGATAAAACGCCATCCTTATAATCGCTATAAAGCTCTAGTAATAGCGGATACACCACATCCATCTCTAAATCTACAAGAAAACTTAAAGCCTTGTTTAAATCTTTATCGGCTTCTTTTTTGAATGCAATCTGGCAAAAATACCCGCAATATTTTTGCAAATCTTTTAATAAATCCTCTATTTCTATCCCTTCTTTTTGCTGGTAACCCTTGAAAGCTTCATAAACTCTTTTCTCAATGGGAATCTTTCCTGTTTTGATCGTGAGGTAATGCCGGACAAACCGATCAAATAATTTTTCATTTTGTTTAAAATCCTCCTCCATAGCCCTCCAATATCTATTATAAAAATCTTCCTGTTTTTCAACCTCTGTTTCCATTATGATATAGTTTCTGATCAAATCCGTTTGCGTGAGTTCGATACCTTTTGAGTTCATGCTCTCAAAAATAAGTTGAGGATCATCTTTCTCTTTTTCTAAAGCAATCCAAACTATCATGAGTTTGTCTAATCCTTTAAAAATGGTTTCTAGTTTGTCGGTGTTTTCACTGATCCATTTTTCAAATAATTTAAAATTTTCCACTATTTTTAACGAAGGCTCGCTCGGTTTTCTTTTGTCTTTATCAATCAAAGACAGCAAGGTGTCTTTATCAGACTCTGATGAGATGAGTCTGAATTTCTTATCGCCGTCCTTATCGCTGTTAATAAGATAGCTCTCTATTTTTTTACGCGAAAATTTTTCCAAAATTTTAACTTCATCGCTTAAGCGATTCCTTAAAGCGATGAGTAAAAGCGTGATAGTGGTGAGCCTTTGTTGGCCGTCAATGATGAGTAATGGGCTAGAGTGCGTATTACCATCTCGCACATACAAAATAGAACCGATAAAATGCCCATTCGCCTTATCATTTCCACCAATTTTTATAATATCATCCCATAATTGTTCGCATTGTTCCTTTTTCCAACTATACAACCTCTGATAGATAGGAATGACAAATTGATTGTTTTGATTTTCTTCAAAAAATCCTAATAGTGTAGTTGCGTCTGCTTTCATAATACACTCCTTGATTTAGAGGATTTTACCGCATGCATCTTAATCAAACTGGATACAGATTTTACTTTTTTTACCCCATAAATGCTATAATCACCCCTATCAATTAAACTCAATTCATAACAATTAAAGGTGGTTAATGATAGTAAGAACTCAAAATAGCGAAAGCAAGATCAAAGAGTTTTTTGAATTTTGCAAAGAAAATGAAGTGGAATTTGTGGATTTTAGATTCAGCGATATTAAAGGCACTTGGAACCATATCGCTTATTCTTTTGGGGCTTTAACGCATGGCATGTTTAAAGAGGGGATCCCTTTTGATGCGAGCTCTTTTAAAGGTTGGCAAGGCATTGAACATTCTGATATGATTTTAACCCCTGATTTGGTGCGTTATTTCATTGACCCTTTTAGCGCGGATGTGAGTGCAGTCGTGTTTTGCGATGTGTATGATGTGTATAAAAACCAGCCTTATGAGAAATGCCCTAGAAGTATCGCTAAAAAAGCCTTACAACATTTAAAAGATTCAGGTTTGGGCGATGTGGCTTATTTTGGTGCGGAGAATGAATTTTTTATCTTTGATTCTATTAAGATTAAAGATGCTTCTAATTCCCAATACTACGAAGTGGATAGCGAAGAGGGCGAATGGAATAGGGATAAAAGCTTTGAAAATGGCGTGAATTTTGGGCATAGACCGGGCAAGCAAGGAGGCTATATACCTGTGCCGCCAACGGATACGATGATGGATATTCGCACAGAAATCGTGAAAGTCTTAAACCAAGTAGGGCTAGAAACTTTTGTTGTCCATCATGAAGTCGCGCAAGCGCAAGGCGAGGTGGGCGTGAAATTTGGGGATTTAGTGGAAGCCGCTGATAATGTCCAAAAACTCAAATATGTGGTTAAAATGGTCGCTCATTTAAACGGGAAAACCGCCACTTTCATGCCAAAACCTTTATATGGGGATAACGGAAGCGGGATGCACACCCATGTGAGCGTTTGGAAAAACAACGAAAACCTTTTTAGCGGCGAAACTTACAAGGGCTTGAGCGAGTTTGCCTTGCATTTTTTAGGGGGCGTGTTGCGCCACGCTAGAGGGTTAGCCGCTTTCACTAACGCTTCCACTAATTCTTACAAACGCCTAATTCCTGGCTATGAAGCCCCATCCATTTTAACTTATTCGGCTAATAACAGGAGTGCGAGCGTGCGTATCCCTTATGGGATTTCTAAAAACAGTGCTAGGTTTGAATTCAGGTTTCCTGACAGCTCATCAAACCCCTACTTGGCTTTTGGGGCTATTTTAATGGCGGGCATTGATGGCGTTAAAAACAAAATGGATCCCGGCGAAGCGATGGATATTAACCTTTTCAAATTGACTTTAGATGAAATTAGGGAAAAAGGTATCAAACAAATGCCCCACACTTTAAGGAGATCGTTAGAAGAAATGCTAGCCGATAAGCAGTATTTAAAAGAAGGTCAGGTCTTTAGCGAAGAATTTATCCAGGCCTATCAGTCTCTTAAATTCAACGCTGAAGTGTTCCCATGGGAGAGCAAACCCCATCCCTTTGAATTTATCACCACTTATTCATGCTAAAACAATGAGCAAATCAATAATCCCACTCTAAAAGTTTAGAATAAGAAAAAAATACCTTGTTCTCAAAAAAGTGGTTGGAAAAATTGATTTTCTTTGCTTTTTGGATAAGTTTTGCTTAACGCTTTTTAATCTTTAAAAATGGGGTTTTAGTCGCCTTAATTTAAGATTTTATTTTATGGTAGAAATTTATTTTCTTTAAGGGAACAGAGAGTATCTAAAATAACACCCCTAAAAACCCAACTAAAACCCAATATCAGTTTGATTGCTAAAATAAGGGCTATCAAAGTCTTTGGGCGTGTAGTACACTTCTTTCTCCATAACAGCGTCTTTAATGCAAGCAACACGCAAAGCGTCAAAACGAGTTTCAACGCTAGCGCAACCGCCGAGTAAAGACGCTCCAATAAACATACTATTTCTAATGGTTTTCATTTTATATCCTTTTGTTTTAAAATTTTTAATAACTCAAATACTTTAATCATGCGTTTATGATAGTTAAGATTTATTATTAAACAAAAAATAAATGAAATTCAAAACAATCACAATAACGCCCTAAATCCAAACCATAAACGCTACCCTTTGTAAGCCTTGCTAATTTTTGCTATAATAAAGCCCTAACTAAAATCACTCATTTTATTTTAGTTAGGCTCCTTGAATTAAAATTATAGTAAGTCTTGCTAGACTTGTGTCCTAGCCACACGAGGCAAGATCAATCCTTAAAAAAACAAACCTTTCCAATACAGCTTGATTGTCAGCAATATCCCTTATAGCAGTAAAAGCCCTTTAATAAGGCTAATAAAGGGCGGTGATTTCATTATAGAAGCGTGCATCTATACAAAAAGAATTAAAACATTCAACCAAACATTTCGCTGATTTCATATTTTTTAGCGGCTTTATCCTTAAGCCACAGAGCCACTTCTAAAGCCCCTTTAGCAAAAATAGATCGGTTAGTCGCTGTATGGCTAAGCTCTATGTATTCGCCCTCTAAATAAAACCCTATCGTGTGCTTCCCGGCAACATCGCCCCCCCTTAAAGTGGCTATGCCAATGCTTTCTTTAGAGCGCAAACCTTCTCTGTGAGTGGTAAGAGCGTTTTTTTCATCATACCCCCTAGCCTTAGCGCAAGTTTCATACAAACTCAACGCAGTGCCGCTCGGGGCGTCTTTTTTGAGATTGTGGTGCGTTTCTACAATTTCAATATCCGCATCTTTTAATTTCAAAGAGGCTAAAAAGACTAATTGATTGAGCATCATGATCCCTAAAGACATGTTGTGCGCATGCAAAAGCGGCGCTTTTAAGGCTAATTGTTGCATTTTTTCTAGCGTTTCTTTTTCTAAACCGGTCGTGCCAGAAACTAAAATTTTAGGGCATTCTAAAAGAGCCTCTAGCAAATGATCCACGCCTTTAGGTAGAGAAAAATCAATCACGCATTCGCAAGCTCTCACAAACGCTTTTAAATCATTGGTTACTAAAGGGGTGTGCGAAAAAGAGCTGAAATCTGTTTCGCATTTTTGCCTAACAAACACGCTAGACAGCGCTAATCCCTTATACCCCCCTTTTAATTCTTTTAAAAGCAGTTTCCCTATACGACCGCTCGCTCCATAAACACCGATTTTCATGCGCTTTCCTTGCTTTTCAATCTTACAACCCCATTTTAAAAGGGTTTAAAATATTATTAGGATCAAGGGCTTTTTTAATATTCCTAAAAAGCTCCATTTCACTATGATTAAACGCTAAAGGCATGAATTTAGCTTTAGACAAGCCTATGCCATGCTCCCCGCTTAAAGTCCCCTCCAAACTAATAGCGGCCTGAAAAATCTCTTCCATAGCCTTATGGCCTTTTTCTAAATCTCTTTTAGGATCTTCTAGCATGATATTCACATGCACATTGCCATCGCCCGTATGCCCAAAACAAGGGATTTTAAAGCCGTATTTTTGGCTGATTTTGGCGACTTCTTGCAACAAACTCGGCAAACTCGCCCTAGGAACGGTTACATCTTCATTCAATTTCTTTTTACCATAAACGCTAATACTTTGAGAAGCGTTACGCCTTGAAAACCATAAATCTTGCTCTTCTTGTTCGTTTTGAGCGATCTTAAAACCCACGCACCCATTGGCTTTAAAATGCTTTTCTATCTCATTGAGTTGCCATGCAATCTGCTCTTTTACCACGCCATCTACTTGAGTGATGAGTATCGCTCCAGCGTCTTTGGGTAAGCCTTTAGAAAATCGTTCCTCAACCGCTTTGATGCTCAAATTATCCAAAAATTCCATCGCCACAGGCGTAACGCCGCTGCTCATTGTCTTATAAACAGCATTCATGGCGTCTTCAATATGGTTAAAAACCCCCATCGCGCTTTGTTTTAGGGGCGGTTTGACTAAAAGCTTTAAAGTGATTTCAGAAATCACGCCCAAACACCCCTCACTAGCGATCATCAGCCCTGCAACATTAAAGCCTGCGACATCTTTGATCGTTTTTTTGCCTGCCCTTATGATTTCACCATTCGCTAAAACCACTCTCATCGCCATGACATAATCTTTCGTGATGCCGTATTTAGCCGCGCGCATGCCACCGGCATTTTCAGCGACATTCCCCCCTAAAGTGCTTTGATTCTCACTCGCTGGATCTGGGGGGTAGAATAGATTCAATTTTTCCACTTCGTTTTGGAAATGCTTGTTGATCACGCCCGGTTCTACTCTAGCGATTAAATTTTTAGTGTCAATCTCTAAAATCTTATCCAAATGCTTTTCCACGCTTAAAACTAGCCCTCCGCTCACGCTCAACGCTCCCCCGGTGAAACCGCTCCCAGCCCCCCTAGGCACAACGATAATGCGATGCTCGTTGCAATATTTTAAAATCTGGCTGATTTCTTGCTCATTTTTAGGGAAAATCACACCGCTAGGCAAATGCCTTTCTTTGGTAGCGTCATAGCAATAAGCGTTCAAATGCGCTAAATCAGTGAAAAAATCCTCTCCCCCTACCAGGTTTTTAAAATATTGGATGTGTTGCTTCTCTAACATGCTATTTTTTACCCGCTTCTAGAGCCTTTCTTCGCTCTTCAAGCTCTTTTTCATCTCTTTCTTGATGCTCTTTGGCTCTTTTTTCAAATTCTCTCGCCCTTTGTTCGGCTTTGGCTTTTTTCTTTTCTTCTTTCAAGCGGCGTTTTTCTTCTTTAGAGCTTGGTTTTGACGCTTCTTTTTTAATGGCACTCTCTTTTAAGACAGGAGTGTTTTCTGTGTCTTTTGGAGTGGCGTTATTTTCATGACTTGGCTCTTTAGTGGCTTCTTGTTTGATTTCTTGCTCATTTTCTTTGGCATTGGCTTTTTCATTGCCTTGATCCATGCCTAGAGCCTTCCTCCTCTCTTCAGTCTCTCTCTCATCTCTTTCATCATGCGTTTTTTCTTTTTCTTCAAATTCCATAGCCTTTTTGGTGGCATTGGCTTTTTTCCTTTCATCTCTTAAATAGCGCCTTTCTTCTTTAACATCAAGTTTGCGCTCTGCTTTTTGGTAGTTTTTCTCTTCTAAAGTAGGAGCGTTTTCTGTGCCTTGATTGGCTTTTTTAGGCTCTTTAATGGCCTCTTGCTTGATTTCTCGTTTAATTTCTCTAGAATCAATCCTTTCTTCTTGCTTTTTAATCCTTACTTCTTTGCGTTTTTCCTTTTTCACTAAAGCGTCATAGTAAGCAAAATAATTTTTAGATTGACTGCCTGAAAAAAGTTTCCCTAGCGTGCCTGCATCAATGCCCTCAACCCTAGAAAAAAACGGCGTAGAAGTTTTAGTAACGCCGCTTGTATCCAGCTCTCTTTTTTCTAAAATTTCAAAACTCTCACAGCTTAAAATATTGAGCGTGTTCGTGGTTACAATATAAATCACCCCCACGCTATAAACATTGCACGCTTTCCTTAAATTAGCGATTTTTGGGTCAAACCCGTTCAAAAAAGTAACCAACAAATCAGAACTAATAAAATTAATATCGGTGTTAGTCGCTCTGATTTGCTCATAGAGTTCATCATTAGGAGCGATTAAAAACGCTTGGTTGTTGAATTGCCTAAAATAGACTAAATCCCCCTTTCTAGCGACCATTCTTGGAGTGGGTAAATGGCTTTGTTTCATAGACTCAAACGCTCTGAATTTAGCCGTTGCAACACCATTTTCAACGGCAATAATGACCACTTCAGAATTAACGATTTCATAATCTGAAAGTTTAGTAACGACAAAACCAAACTCCCCCACTTGCAAATCATGAGCCGGAAAACGAATGATTTTTTTAGGCAAATCCACAAATTCTATACTCACTCTTAAGGGTTCTTGCCAAGAGGCTGATTGCAAGCTTATAAAACTCATTAGAAGAAGTCCTATCAAAAGCCTTAACATAAAATTCCTTTTAAACATTTTTAATATTTTTAAATTTTTTTAAATGCCATAAAATGGCTAAAGACAATCCGGTGGTTTTAGCGTATTGAAAATCCATTATAAAATCAAAAGCTTTTGATCGCTCTAAAAACAGCACTTCAATCTTTTCGGCATCAATCCCCCCACCCTTTGAAACCTTCAAACCCTCATGCACTTCAGCGTAATAGAGCGTTTGCAAACTCCCGCTCAACCCGGTCGCGCTATAAAATTGGCCTATGGTTTCTAAATTTTTAGGGCTAATTTGATAACCGCATTCTTCTAGTGCTTCTTCGCAAGCGATTTCTTCTAAACTCTTATTAGCTTTATCCACAAGCCCCGCGCACAATTCATAAGTGTATCCGTCAATATTTTGATCTTGATCGCACTTAAAATGAAAATGGCGCGCATAAATGGCTGGGCGGAATTGTTTCACAATCACAAAGCAATCGGATTCTTTTTCATAGAGTAAAACCGCCACGCTGTCTAAAGACTTAATAATATCCCATGTTTTCTTAGTATTCTCTTCATTATAATGCATGCGTTTTAATTCTATGAAATTAGAGCTAGAACAAGGCTCTAAATACACACTGGAATTATCTATTAAAGATTTTTGATTGAAAGCATTCTTAAAATAAGACATTAAAAACCCTCTAAAAGATAAAATGAATTTTTTTCAAAAGAATGGGTTTTAAGAAGTTCTTCTAATTTTTGCTTAGAATGCTGAGCTTTTTCTAAAAAAACCTCTCTTTGCTTGCCGTGTAATTTGCTTTTAGCGGTGCGGATATAGCCTAAAGGATTAATGGGGCGGGAGTTTTTATACACGCCAAAATGCAAATGCGGCCCGGTGCTTAAACCGGTGCTTCCCACTCTCCCTATGATTTGCCCTTTTTTAACGAATGATCCTTTTTTTAACCCCTTAGCAAACGCGCTCATGTGAGCATACACTAGGCGCAATTCGTTCAAATGGATTTCAACCACATTCCCATACCCCACCTTAACCCCTATAAAACCCACACGCCCGTCTGAAGCAGAATGGATCAAACTGCCATGTTTAGCCGCATAATCCACGCCGTAATGAGGCCGTCTGACTTTTAAGACAGGATGGAACCTCCCATACGAAAAAGGCGAAGAAATGCGGGTGTATTTCACTGGGGTTTCTAGTAAAAACCCTGCCACTTCTTGCGCCTTTGAGTCATAATAGCGCCCGTTTGAATGGGAAAAAAGATAGTATTGGTTAAAGCGAGAGCTAATCATGGCTATTTTAATGGTTGGTTGGCCAAACGCTTGCCCCACACGATAATCCCTTGTATAAACGATAGCGATTTTATCGTTTTTTGCTAGGCGTTTAAAAGGCACGCTTTTTTTATACGCGTTCATCAATTGGTTGGCTAAAAGGAGGTCATTGGTGGCTTTGACAATATCTTGATAGGGCGAAGTTTGCAAAGAAAGAAGGAGGGTTTTTTCTTTACGAGTGAAGATAATGGGGATAAAGTCTAAAAAATAATCCTCTCCTTTTTTGTAAATATGGATTTGCAAATCCTGACTTATAGGGATAAGGGCTTGAATGAGCGTGTTGTTAGCATCTCTTAAGGTGTAGTAGGTAACATTGCTTTGAATTTCAGCGCTCAATTCTTTATCTTGAGAGCTTAAGTTGTAGTAGAGTTTTTGAGGGATATGGTTTTTTTCTAAAAACCCTAACAGCGTGAGCTTATCCCACACAAGCCTTTCACCCACCAATAAAGTTTGCTTTTTAGCCATTTCATCGGCTTTTAAAAGAACCCCATGGGATAAAAAAGCAACCATTAAAGAATAGATAAAATTTAAAATAATTTTCTTATGAAAAAATACCATGCAGTTGTTTAATGCCTTCAATTGAATCTGTATTTTATTAGTATAACATAAGCCGTTAAAGAAAAACGATACAAGTTTGAAGCCTAGCCTTGTTTTTATAGCTTTATGGAGCGCGTTTTATTGGTGCATGGTGGTTTCTCATAAATGGTTTTATCTCGCCTTATAGCGTTGGGTATTCCTTTTTAATCAATCCGTATCATTGTTAATTTTGAAGTATTTTTTTTAAAATCTTTAACACATCGTCATGGTGCACTTGGCTTAAAAGTCCAAAAATTTTAAGCATTTCTAAAAACATGGGAGCGTTGGTTTTATGGATAATCAAAAGAGCATGTTCTTTGGGCGTAGCCGTTCTGTTTAATAAGGGAGGAGCGGTTTTTAACTCCAAAATAGAAAAGCAAAAATACAGCATGGCTTGGGTTTTAGAACCATATTGTTGTTCTCTAATAACAATTTCGCTCAATTGATTATCATTAAAAGAATGAATGAGTAAAGGATAAAAAATGTGTGAAAGTTCAAAATCCATGCCACCAAATTGATGTGATCTAAATCTTTCTCTTGTAATCATAAAATTATCTTCTATAAATTGTTTTTGTTTTTCTAAATATTTTAAAGTATTTTCTAAATTTTCTAAACTGATTAAATCTAATTGCTTGGCATAGTAAATAATCTCGCTCAATTCATAAAGAGTTTTTACTTTATTATTAGCCCCTAAAAAATGATATTTTTTATCTTTTAAAGTAGTAAGTTCAAATTTTTCTTTATCTTTAATGGGGACATCATAACCGATTTGCCACTCTACATAATGCTTTAAACTAAAAGGGATTGTTCTAGTCGCTGTTGAAACACCATAATCGCTAAAGGCATGTCTGATTTTCACACGCACTTTGCCTGAAATTGAAGTTAAAGGAATAAAAATCCCAATCACTTTTTCATCATGGTTAATTTTAATCAAACTCACAAGCGTGTCCTTGAAACAATTTTTTAAAATATTCTAAACGCACTCTTTTATCTTTTAAAAAAGCGTCTTTAATTTCTAAAAAAGCGGAATTTTCAATAATAATATCCAAATTACCAAAATAATAAGGGATTTTAGGGGCAATTTCCTTAAAATAATGGATATATTGGTAATAGATCAATTTATCTTGACTGATTCGCACCGCATTTTCGCTTGGCGCGTTTAAAAAAGTTTTGTTGCGTTTAAGGGCGTTAATGTCTCGCATGGGGAAAAAATAGCCCACGCATGCATCAACCTTTTTAGCGTTAGGGTATTTATCCACATAATTGGCTATATAGTCAAAATCGTTTAAGCATAGCGTCGTATCGCAATCAGTTGGAAAAATAAAACGCCTAATATCTGCATAGTCCATTCGCCCTCGCTCATATAAAGCTATCACAATAGGAAATTCGTTACTTTTAGTGAAAGATTTAGAAGAAACAACAAAAGCGTCTAAAAGCCTGTAATTATCCTTAAATAGCTTTAATTGCTTAAAATTAGCTTCTTTGATGAGATAAGATAAAGGGTGTAACACGCAAATAAACGCCGGCTTTAAAATTGCAAAAGATCTTAAAAAACTTATCCCTAAATCCCTAGACTTCAAATCGTTGTCTATCTCAAAAATGAAATCTTTATCTTTAATATTTTGTTTGATAAAGGAAGTTCTATCATTATAGGGGGGATTGCCCACGATGATTAAAGGCTCATCTTGGTTAATACCATAATTTTCTCTTTTAGGATTAGCTAGAGCGTTTATTATTAAAGCACCACAATTAGGGTCAATATCCGCTCCTATTTTTTTAGGGTGGTGGAGCTTTAAAAACTCTTGATTGCCACATGCGGTGTCTAAAAGCGTGTAGTCTTCAATACCAACATGCTTTTTTAAAAGCTTGTAAGTGCAATCCACTAAATAAGGGGGCGTGTAATAAGCCCCTAAATTCACGCTCTCTCGCTTATTTAAATGTTTAGGGTTAATCAAAATCCCTTACACATCTAGCTGCTTCACATCTTTAGCATGCGCTTGGATAAAGGCTCTTCTAGGCTCTACCTCATCGCCCATGCAAAGCGAAAAGACTGCGTCGGTTTTTTCTAAATCTTCAATTTTGAGTTTGATTAAGCTGCGGTTTTCTTTGTGCATAGTCGTTTCCCACAAATCATTAGGGTTCATCTCGCCTAGCCCCTTATAGCGCTGGATATTCGCTCCCTTTTTAGCGTGATTTTCCACTTCTTCTAAAAACGCCAAAATATCCTTATTTTCTAAGAAATCTAAATTATACTCCATAAGTTTTTGGTAAGTGTAATTCGCTTCTTCAAACAACACTTCTTTAAAGAGATTGTCATCTAGGTTAAATTCCACCAAGCCTTTAGGGGTTTGCGCGTGCAAATGCAAGCTTTCTTCAGTAGCAAAAGAGCGTAAAATCTGGTAATTCAAGCCCTCTAATTTTTCCAAAATGCTTTTTTCTAAAATTTTCATATCAAAGCTTAAGGCGTCCTTAGTTTCAATCAAAAAGCGTAAAATTTCTAGCAAATTGTAGCGTTTTTCTAATTCCAAAAGCACATAGCGGTAATGGCGTGCCACTTTTAACAAATTCATCAAATCGTTCTTGCCAATCCCTTCAATATCCACCGAATTGATGCCATGCTCAATTAAGAAATGATCCAAAGCGACGCTGTCTTTAAGATAGATTTCTGTCTTGCCTTTCTTGTATTTGTAAAGAGGGGCTTGAGCGATATAAACATGCCCTTGTTCAATCAGCGGGCGTAAATAACGATAGAAAAAAGTCATCAGTAAGGTTTGGATATGGCTCCCATCCACATCAGCATCGGTCATGATAATGATTTTATGATAGCGCAATCTTTCTATATCAAAACTCTCTTGAATGCCGCACCCAAAAGCCGTGATCATGTTTTTAATTTCTTCTGATTTTAGGATTTTTGACAAATGGCTTTTTTCCACATTTAAAATCTTACCTTTTAAGGGCAAGATCGCTTGGAAAACCCTATCGCGCCCTTGTTTAGCACTCCCACCCGCACTATCGCCCTCCACTAAAAAGATTTCACTCTCTAAGGGGTCTTTACTCTGGCAATCGGCTAATTTTCCAGGCAAAGTGCCGACACTCAAATTATCTTTTTTCCTTGTAAGCTCTCTGGCTTTTTTACTGGCTTCTCTGGCTTTTGCGGCTAAAAGGGCTTTATTGGCAATGATTTTGGCTTCGTTAGGGTTTTCTTCTAAAAATTGGTGGATTTTATCATAGACTAATTTTGAAACCAACGCACGCACATACGAACTACCGAGTTTGGATTTAGTCTGCCCTTCAAATAAAGGCTCGCTCATTTTCAAGCTCACAACCGCAATCAAGCCCTCCTTAATGTCTTCAGAAATGGGGCGGGATTCTCTGGTCTTAATGTTTTCATCAATATATTGTAAAATCGCCCTAGACAAGCCCATTTTAAAGCCCGCTTCATGCGTGCCACCCTCAGAAGTTTTAATATTATTCACAAAGCTTAAAGTATTTTCATTGTAATCATCAGCATACGCCAAAGCGACCTCTATAGAAGTGCGCGTTTCTTCATCCATGCTTTTAAACGAAATAATGGGGGTGAGCAACTCTTTTTTAGCGCTGTCTTTAACGAATTGTTTCAAGCCGTCTTCATAGAAATAAGTCTCTTGCAGTTGGGTTTTTTCTTCTTTGAAAGAAATTTTTAAGCCATCGTTAAGATACGCCATTTCTTTGAAGCGTTTTTGCAAAATACCCGCTTGAAATTCAACGACCTCCATCACGCTTTCATCAGGGAAAAATTCAATAGTCGTGCCGCTTTCTTTAGCACTTTTGGTTTTGCCAATGATTTCAAGCTCGCTAATGGGGATACCCTTTTCAAACTCTTGGCGATAGATTTGACCCTCTTTTTTAATGGTCATAATCAAGCGTTTGCTCAAAGCGTTCACAACCGAAACGCCCACGCCATGCAAACCGCCTGAAACTTTATAAGTATCATTATCAAACTTGCCCCCCGCATGCAAAATCGTTAAAACCACGGTGCAAGCGGGGATTTTTTCCGTAGGGTGAATATCTACAGGAATGCCTCGCCCGTTATCTTCTACAACGCATGACCCCTCACTAGTCAAAGTGATATTAATCGCATCGCAAAAACCCGCCATGCTCTCATCTACAGCGTTATCTACGACTTCATACACCATGTGGTGCAACCCGCCCACATTGGTATCTCCAATATACATTCCAGGGCGTTTCCTAACCCCCTCTAAGCCTTTTAAAACCTTAATACTATGGCTCTGGTAATTTTGCATTCAATCAAGCCTTTATAATGTGATTGGCATCATCAAAGTGGAGATTTTAGCGCTCAAGTGGCTTTGCTTTTCATCAAGAGGCTCTTGGATTAAAAAAGGCGAAGAAGGCTCATTGCATTTTAAAATAAATTGCGTTGTCCCTAAAGCGTTTAAGGCTTCGAGGAAAAATTTAGCGTTCACGCCCAAATGAAAGGCTTTTTCAATATCCAAACCTTTTTCAATCTCAACAGAGGTTTTAGCCGTTTCGCTATGCTCAGAATCCAAAGATTCAAACAAAGCGTTGTTTTTTTCTAAAGTGAGTTTAATGGTGGAGCTTAAAGAACTGCACAACTTAATGCTCTCTTTAAATTCTTCCTTGCCTAAAGTGAAAGAAGAAGCGTATTCTTTGGGGAGGATTTTTTGATAATCGGGGTAATTCCCATCAATAAGCTTGGTGAAAAAAGTGTGCGTTTCGTTTTCAACCACCGCCAACATGCCATCGCTTTTAAAACTGAAATTTTCATAAAAAAGCTTAAGGATTTCTAATAAAGCTCTTTTAGGTAAAATGCAAGAGATGTCTTCTTCAGTGGAATGGATAGAAACTTTTTCTAACTGCGTGTAAGAGAGCCGTTTGGTATCCGTGCCTACCACTGAAAGGGTTTGATGTTTTTGATTGAATTGCATTAAAATACCGGCTAATTCCCTTTTATGGCTGGTTTGCTCAATCACAGGAGCGATCTTTTTAAACGCATCGGTTAAAAAGGGGGCATTGACTTCTAAACCCACTTTTGGCTCAATAACAGGGAATTCAGGAAACTCATCAGCGTCAAACATGGGGAGTTTGAAAGAGCTTTTATTTTGTTTGATCACCAAGCTGTCATCTTTAGTTTCTAAAATAATATTAGAGTCTTTTAAACATGAGATAATATCCAAAAACTTTTTCCCGTTGATCGTGCCAACGCCCTCTTTATCGCTAGATTGCGTAAAAATATAGCTTTTTAGCCCAATATCGGAATCGCTAGCTTTCAAAAAAAGCTTTTCTTTAATGACTTCTAAATGGATGTGTGAAGCGATAGAAGAAGCATCCTTTTTATCCAAAAAAGCTTGCAAGTAGCGCAAAGCATTTTCTAAATCGTTTTTACTAACACTGATTTTCATAGCTGAATAATCCCTTTGAATTTTTGGTCTTAATTATAGCATAAAAGAACGCTTTTTAAGGGTTTAAGCGTATTCCTACCCCTATACGATTGGAAAAAACATCGTATTCATACAAGCCATCGCCATAGCCATTAAACCACTGCGCATAAAACCCCACAAAAGGGTTAATGCGGTAGGTATAGCCTAAGCGGAAAGCTCCATGCCAGCGATCATAACGCCAGTATTGCGTGAAAATATCATAAAGTTGCAATTCAAAATGATGGCGCCCTCTCCTGTAATCAACTTTAGCGTTACCATACCCCATATAATCAATCAAATTAGGGTTGGATTGATCATAAGGGACATAGGGCCAATAAGCGACCATGATTTTCAAACCTCCCTTTTCCCACACCAAACGAAACACAGGGCGTTGCCCCGCACTCACCGAACGACACCCCCCCCCAGCGCACATCTTTTTGCCCGTTATAATCTTTAACGATTACAGGTTGTCCTGGAAACTGGTTTTCGGGATTGCCTTCTTTATTAAAAGGCTGGTAGCATTGCGCACCCCCTACGCCATTAGAAATGTGTTGCCAACCTATCCAAATCTCAGAAAATTTCCCTATTTTACCCCCAAAAGGTTCAAAATTGATAGGATAAACATAAATGAGTTCAGGCATGAAATTGATCATTCGCATGGGAGCGGATTGGGGGTTATTGTAAATTTGAAACCAGTCAGTTTGGGTATAAGCCAGATAAAGCGTGCCTTTAGTCCAAAGAATATGCCTAAACACAGGCACTCTAAAACTAATTTGGAACTTAAACTCATTGCGTTGATACGGGTTGATATTGGGGTGGTACCATTGAAAAATGGGGGTGAAACTATGATAAAAAGGCAAAAAATAAGTGCCTAGATAATCCATCATGTTTAAATATTTTTTAGCAAAATCCATCCAAGAATGTTCTTTGGGGGCTTTTTGTGGAGAGAGATACCAGGCATTGGACAAATCGTTTTGCGTTTTAATGATGTGCAAATCCTGTTTGCGCAAATAGTAGTTATAATCCACCTTAAAATTATCTTGTGAAAATTTTTTGCCTTCTAACTGACAAACTACAAAAATCATAAAGAGCAAAATGCTTTTCATCAAGCATCCTTATTTCACTTAAATTGCAAGATGAAAATCGCTAAAATCACTACAGGCGCGATAAAACGAACGCTAAAATGCCACGCTTTAAAAGCGTTTGCGTTAAAGAAATGCTTCGTGGCTAAAAAAGAGTGCTTTTTATTTAAAACCCACCCCACAAACAAGACTGAAAACAAGCCTCCCAAAGGCATTAAAAATGAAGAAGTGATGAAATCCAGCCACCCAAACACGCTCTTATGAGCAAAACTCAAAAACTTAGCGTATCGTTCATTCATAGAAAGGATGACTAAAACTCCTAAAACATACACAACAACCCCTATCCATAGCGACGCTTGAGTGCGCGAAAAATTAAAACGATTGATTAAATAAAGCGCTAAAGGCTCTATCAAAGAAACCGTAGAGGTGATCCCGGCAAAAACAAGCGCCATAAAGAAAAAAAGCGAAACGATCTGCCCGCTTGTTCCCATTTTAGCGAAAGTCAAAGGTAAGGAAATAAAAACAAGCCCTGGCCCTTGAGAAACATCCGCATGGTATTCAAACACAAAGGTAAAAATCATCACCCCGGCAATCAAAGAGATTAAAATACCGGGCAAGACAATAAATAAAGAGCTTTTGAACAGATTTTCTTTTTTGGGCGTGAAAGCTGAATAAGTAATAATCGTGCCTACCCCCAAACTCAAAGAAAAGAACATCTGCCCTAAAGCGTCCATAACAATCTTAAAATCAATCTTTTGAATCTCAAAATCAAATAAAAAGTGCAAAGCTTTAGGCATGCTTTCTAAAGTCATCGCATAGATTAAAAGCCCTATGAAAATCACAAACAATAACGGCATAAGCACTACATTTAATTTTTCAATCCCCTCTTCAATCCCCCTAGAAACAAACCATATTGTCGGCAATAAGCATGCACTAAAGCCAATAACAGGCCAGATTAAACTGCCATTTTGGAGCATGCTAAATTGCATTTTAGCCTGCTCTAAATCTTTAGGCAAATCAAAAGTTACTACAAAAAGATAGTAAAGCACCCAGCCTAACACCACCGCATAAAAGGATAAAATGAGAGGGCCGCCTAAAATAAAAAAAGAAGTGAAAGGGTAATATTTTTTCCTTTTAGGATCCAGTATTTGATAATTAGAAACAACATCTTTTTTACCCAAATTCCCAATCAGCATTTCCACTAAAAGCATAGCAACGCCTAAACTCAAGGTTAGCGCCAGATACAAAAGCACAAACGCACTCCCCCCATTATGGCCTACCATATAAGGAAAGCGCCAGATATGCCCTAAACCGATAGAGCTACCTAAAGTGGCTAAAATAAAGCCTAATTTAGAAAATTTTCCCATGCTAAATATTTTTTAATAAATCTTGCTCAACCAAATGGAAAACACAATTAAAGGGGTGATATATTTAAGCAAGAAATACCAAGTTGCAAACAATTTAGGGCCTAAAAAATGCACGCTCAAAAGACGCAATTTTTCTTTTTTCAAAACCCAGCCCATAAAAATAAAGGTTGCCATCCCGCCTAAAGGCATGATAATGGTGCTTGAGGCAAAATCCAACCAATCAAAAAGACTTTTTTCAAAGAAAGTGAGATAGTCTTTATAATCCTTATGGAGCGAGAAAATCAGCACCACGCCTACCACAAAAATTAGCGCTACAAGACCCCAAGTAACCTTAAAACGAGAGTATTGATACTTTTCGGTAAGATACATCACGCTTGGCTCTAATAAAGCCACCGTAGAAGTGATGCCAGCAAAAGCGAGCGCGAGCAAGAAAAGAATTGAAACAAGAACGCCTATCGCTCCCATTTGGCCAAAAACCACCGGTAAAGAAGTGAAAATTAACCCTGTGCCTTGTGAGACATTCGCCCCATATTCAAACACAAAAGTGAAAATCATAAGCCCTGCCACAAGAGAAATTAAAATCCCTGATAAAACCACCCAAATGGTGCTTTTAAGCAAATTCTGCGTTTTATCCGTAACCGCAGCATAAGTGATATTGATCCCTAAACCGATGCTTAAAGAAAAGAAAACCTGCCCCAAGGAATAAGTGAACACTTGAGAAGTCAAATCTTTTGGTTTGAAATCAAACATGAAATGGAAAGCTTTAGAAAAAGAATCCATGCTCATCGCATAGAAAAGCAAACCAAAAAAAGTGGCAAAGAGTAAGGGCATTAAAACCAAATTGAGTTTTTCAATGCCTTCTTTAATCCCCCTAGAAACAATCCATCCGGTTATGAATAAAACGCTAAAAAGCCCTATGGATTGTAACCCTATAGACTGCAAAGTTTGAGTAAAAATTTGTTCAGATTCTTGGATATTGTTAGGCAAATTAAAACTAATACTCACTAAATAATAAAGCACCCAACCTAAAATGGTGCCATAAAAAGTCAGTATTAAAGGCCCAGAAATAAGCAAAAGCCCTGCGTATCTCCAGCGTTTGTTAGGGTTAGTGTCAAGCTCTTTAAAAGCTTCTGTTACATTTTTTTGAGTGCTTTGTCCTAATAGCATTTCAGCGATAAACATCGCCGCACCAACGCTTAAGGATAAAAATAAAAACAATAAAACAAAAGCACCCCCACCGCTCACCCCAGTCATGTAAGGAAAGCGCCAGATATGCCCTAAACCTATCGCGCTCCCTAAAGCCGCTAAAACAAATCCTAATTTAGAAAAATGATTACCCATATCTTTATCAAACTCCTTGTAAATGATTGAAATTAAAGAGCTATGTCCTTAATGTCCAACTATTGCTGTATTAGCTTTTTAAAATCTTTAAAGATCTTAAGATGTAAGAAAAAACCCACTTTAAAAATACCTAAAAAATATAAAGCAACGCCCCTAGATTATACTATAGTTAAGTTACATATTGTATAATTTTAAGAAAATTTCATTATTTAAGTAAGGGGAATTAATGCGCTGTAGGGTATATTACGAAGATACCGACTCTGAAGGCGTGGTCTATCATGCGAATTATTTGAAATATTGCGAAAGGGCTAGGAGCGAGTTTTTTTTTAAACAAAATGTCTTGCCAGAAAATGAAGAAGGCGTGTTTGTTATCCGCTCTATCAAAGCGGATTTTTTCACCCCCGCAAGCCTTGGGCAGGTCTTAGAAATAAGAACGCAAATTAAAGAATTAAGAAAGGTTTTTGTGGTGCTTTTTCAAGAAATTTATTGCATCCAAAACGCTTCTTTAGAGCCTATGAAGCCTTTTAAGGTCTTTGCCTCAGAAATCAAGTTTGGCTTTGTCAACCGCTCCACATACAGCCCTATTGCCATTCCTAAAGTGTTTAAGGAGCTGTTCAATGCCATCTGATTCAGGAAAACCCACCATTATTTACCCTTGTCTTTGGGATTATAGGGTGATTATGACCACTAAAGATGAAAGCGTGTTAAAAGAGCTTTTAGAAACCTACCAACGCCCCTTTAAATTGGAATTAAAAAACACTTCTAAAAACGCTAAATTTTATAGCTTTAATGTTTCTATGGAAGTTTCAAACGAAGCAGAACGGAACGAGATTTTTCAAAAAATTTCACAATTAGACCAAGTGGTTCAAACGCTTTAATCTTTTAAAACAAACGCTTTAAATCTTTCACCCCTTTCTTTATACGAAGAAAATTGATCCAAACTGGCCGCGCTTGGGGAAAGCAAAGCGACTTCATTTTGCGATAAAACGCTTTTAATTTCTTGAACCGCTTTTTCTAACTCCAAACAAACCTGACAAGAAACATTAAATTCTAACGCTAAGGCTTGGATGATAGAAGCGCTTGATCCTATGGCATAAAGGCTTACTTCATAATTTTTAAATTCTTCAAAAAGGGGGGTTAAATTGACCCCTTTAATATCGCCCCCTAAAATCAAATGGATTTTTTGGTTTTTAAAGGTTTTTAGAGCTTGTAAGGTGGCATCAATGTTCGTGGCTTTGCTGTCATCTACCCACAAACGCCCTTGTTTATCCCTAAATTCTTCCATTTTATGCGAGCCAATTTTAAAAGCATTCAGTCTTTTAAGGGCGTTTTCTCTATAATCTTGCCATTTTAAATTCTTTATTTTTAAAAATTGCTCATAAACTAAAAGGGCTAAGGCAGCGTCTAATAAAAACGCTCCCTTAAAAAAAAGGGCGTTAGAAGGGATTTTTAAACGCTCTAAAACCTCTTCGCTTTTGTCAAAAAAGATTTTTTGCGCTTGCGAGTTTTGAACGCTTGAATGTTCTTTGAATTTTAAAGGGAGGATAGCGAGCGAAGTTTTAGGCATCAATGTTAAAACCTTGAGTTTAGCGTTCAAATAATTTTCAAAATTGCAATGCCAAGTCAAATGATCAGCTTCCACATTGATGAGCAAGTAGATTAAAGGGTAAGCCTTATTGGTGTAATGCAAAGAAAAGGAGCTTGTTTCTAACACCCACAAAAGCGATTGCTTTTCAAACAATTCAATCAAGGGCGTGCCGATATTCCCCCCACTCACAGCCTTAAAATCTTCTAAAAGCGTGGTGAGCATTTCTGTCGTGGTGGTTTTCCCGTTAGTGCCGCTAATACTGATTATAGTAGGCGTGAAAACAGAATCAAACAAGCTATCAATATAATCGTATTCGCTCACTAAATGCTTGGCTTTTATGACTAAAGGGTGCGTGAAACTAATGCCAGGGCTGACTACCTCTAATTGGGAATCATTAGGGTTAAAATCCTTACTGGGATAACAAAGAAAACCCTCTCTATCCTTATGAAATGAAAGGAATTTATCATCAAAAAATTTGACTTCGTTATGGTTTTTTTTAAAAAAACGCGCTAGGGCTAGAGTGGTTTTGCCATGCCCCAATAAAGAGATTTTCATTCAGCGCACCTTTAAGCTTAAAAGAGCGACTAAATTACTCAGCATGGAAATGATCCAAAAACGCACGATCACCTTATTTTCTGCCCAACCCTTTTGCTCAAAATGATGATGGATGGGTGCCATTAAAAAAAGGCGTTTTTTACGGGTTTTATAACTCCCTACTTGCAAAATCACCGACAGAGTTTCTATTACAAAAATAGATCCCATTAAAACGAGTAAGATTTCATTGTGCGAAACAATAGCGTTATAAGCGATAAACCCTCCTAAGGCCAAACTCCCGCTATCGCCCATAAACACGCTTGCCGGGTTGCAGTTATACCACAAAAAGCCAAAGAGTGATCCCACTAACGCTAGCGAGATAACAAACAATTCCCCCACATCTATGACTTTAGGATAGAGCAAGTATTTAGAAAATTCCGCATTCCCTGCCACATACACAAAGATAGAAAGGCTTAAGAGGGTGAAAATGCTAGGCACACTCGCTAAGCCGTCTAACCCGTCGGTTAAATTCACCGCATTGCTTGTGGATAAGAAAACCAACACCCAAAAACCAACCGCTAAAATTGCGGGCATTTCAAACAAGGGGTTTTTCAAAAAAGGCGCGTATAAAAAAGTGTCTAACCCCTTAAGGTTCAACAAAACAGACACCACAAGCGAAAGAATAAAAAGCATGCCAAATTTCATTTTCGCGCTCATTCCGGCGTTATTTTGTTGGTTGATTTTAGTGTAATCGTCTCTAAAACCCACAAAACTAAAGCCCACTAACACGATTATCCCTAACAACACATAAAGATTACTCAAAGACGCGCACAACACGCTCGCAACAATGGTTGCAAAAACAAAAACAATCCCTCCCATCGTAGGGGTATCCTTTTTATTCTGGTGGCTTGGCACGAAGCTAGAAATGGGCTGGTTAGCCTTTTTAGCCTTGGCCCATAAAATGAATTTAGGCATTAAAAAAAGCGTGAGGAAAAAGGCTATGAAAAACCCTAACCCTGCTCTAAAGGTTAAATACTGGAAAAGATTGATATTAAAATAGCCATACAATAAAGAATAGAGCATAAAATCCCCTAAAATCGCCATGCTTGAAATTTAGAAAAAAAGAAAATTGTAGCGCAAATTGACTCGCTTAAAATCAGCATGAGTTAAAGTATAATCACGCTATAACTTAATTTTTGGGAGTGCTTCATGAATTGTTTCTTTTTTAAGCGTTTATTTTTTCCTCAAAGACTTTGTTTTAAAACGCTAATCGCTTTGGGGCTTTCAAGCGTGTTGGTTGGTTGCACGATTAAACCAGTTGCTGAAGTAAAACCCCAAAACCAACAAGAAAAACCCATTCAAGTTAATGAAAAAATCCAAACCACTCAAAAAGTAACGCCATTCAATTTTAACTACTCTTTGCATGTCGCCCAAGCCCCACAAAATTATCGTTTGATCGGTATTTTAGCGCCGCGCATTCAAGTGAGCGATAATCTAAAACCCTATATTGATAAGTTTCAAAACGCTTTAATCAATCAAATCCAAACTATTTTTGAGAAAAGAGGCTATCAAACGCTCTTTTTTAAAGATGAAAGCGCTTTAACTTTACAGGATAAAAGAAAGCTTTTTGCTGTTTTAGATGTGAAAGGGTGGGTGGGCGTTTTAGAAGATTTGAAAATGAATTTAAAAGATCCCAATAATCCTAATTTAGGCACGCTAGTGGATCAAAGCTCAGGCTCTGTGTGGTTTAGTTTTTATGAGCCAGAAAGCAATCGTGTAGTCCATGATTTTGCTGTGGAAGTGGGAACTTTTCAGGCAATAACCTACACTTACAAACAGAGTAATTCTGGAGGGTTTAATTCTTCAAACAGCATTATCCATGAAGATTTAGAAAAGAATAAAGAAGATGCGATCCATCAGATTTTAAACAAAATATACGCTTTAATCATGAAAAAAGCCGTAACGGAATTGACAGAAAAAAATATTTCTCAACACAAAGAGGCGATTGATAGAATGAAAGGGTTTAAAAGTTCTATGCCTCAAAAAAAGTAGTTCTTAAACGAACCATTTAAAAATTAGCCTTAAAATCAGTCTTTTTAAAGGCTATTTTAAGTATAATGCAAAGTTTATTTCAATATTTAAGGATACACAATGGCAAAAAGATGCACTTTAACTTTTAAAGGGCCTATGGTAGGCAATCATGTCAGTCATGCGAACAACAAAAATAAACGCCGCTTACTCCCTAACTTGCGATCGATTAAGATCCAATTAGATGACGGCACGACTAAACGCATTAAGGTGGCTGCTTCCACTTTAAGAACCATGCGTAAAGGGGCTTAGCCGTTTAGGGTTTTTACAACATCTTTAAAAACCCTTAAAACTAAACTCCTTTATTAAGTATCAATTCTAGTGTGATCGGGCTTGATATTTTAAGGGAGTTTAAAGATGAAACGCTTTCAAAAGAATTTATTTTGATCTAGGAATTGGTTTTGTTTGAAAAGTTGAAATTTTTTAAAATCAAAAAAGACGATGAAAATCAGCCAGAAGTCAATTTAAATTCTGAAATCTATGAGCAATTTAAGGTCTTTAGACTCCCGCTTATTTTAATCCAATTGCTTGTGCTTTTAGGCACTCTAGGATACTTCGCCCTAGAAAATTATAGCCTTATGCAAGCTTTCTTTCAAACGACTTACACCATGACAGCTACAGGGTTTGGCGCTTTAAATGAAAGCCAGTTTGGGCCTATAAGTATTTTTTTAACTTCCATTTTGATGTTTTTTGGGGCAGGAATTATTGCCTTTAGCGTGGCTATTTTAGTTAGCGTGGTCAATAAAGGCACGCTTACCAGATTGATTAAGGAGAAAGGTATGATTTATAAAATCGCACGCCTTAAGGATCATTATGTGATTTGTTACCACAATGAATACACCATTGAATTGAGCAAGCAGTTCCGCTCCGCTCAAATCCCTTTTGTGGTCGTGGATAATGACCCTAGTTTTGAAGAAGAAGCCATTAAGCACAAATACCCCTACTATATCATAGGCGATCCGCACACCAATTTAGCCATGCTAAAAACCCACTTAAGCAGCGCTAGGGGCGTTGTGGCGTTGTCTAAGATTTTACCGGTGAATGTGGCGTTAATGGTGAGCGTGCGCTTGTTTGAAAAGGAATTGAAGCGCAAACCTTACCACATCATTGCGAGCGCGCATAGCGATGAAGGCTTAGAAAAATTAAAAAAATTAGGGGCTGATATGGTGGTTTCCCCTACAAAACTCATGGCGCAGAGAGTGAGCGCGATGGCGGTGCGTCCGGATATGGAAAATATATTAGAGCGTTTTATCAATAAAAAAGACACGCTTTTAGACTTAGAGGAAGTGATTGTCCCTAAAACCAGCTGGCTTGTGTTAAGGAAATTAAAAGAAGCCCATTTTAGAGAGATCGCTAAAGCGTTTGTGATTGGTATCACTCAAAAAGATGGCAAATACATCCCCATGCCTGACGGGGAAACGATTATTGCAAGCGAATCCAAACTATTAATGGTTGGTACTTCAGAAGGCGTTGCGACCTGTAAGCAACTCATTGCCAACCATCAAAAACCCAAAGAAGTGGATTACATTTCCTTGTGATTGATACAGCCCTTTTTAAATAAAAAAGGCTTGACTCTCATCAAATATGGATAATAAAATCTAAAAAATGCTAAAAACATTTTTTACAATCCATAGCAAAGAGCTTGGCGTTAGTCAAAAAGCTTTAGTTATTCATGTTTGGTGAGAACAGATCCAAGATTTAAAATGGATTTTAGGCTTATTTTTCTCACACCCATACGCTCAATGAGAGTTAATTATAACCCTTTTAAAGCCCTCTTTGTTGATATAATCGTTACGAGGCTCTCATTGAAATAATTGATATTCCCGTAAAAATACCCATGATACAATCCTAAAACACCGCTCAAATTCTCCACTAAAAGCTTTGTGTGGTAGGTTTGCGCGGTGTATTTATATACGATCTTTTGAATGCTTTCTTTCAAAAAGCCTTCTTGCGTTTTTAGCCCAAAAAACGCGCTATTTTCTGTTTTTTGCGCCGTAACGAAATTAAAAAATACTTCTATTTCGTATTTTTTGCTTGTTTCTAGCGTGTAATCGCTCAAGTCTTTGATTTTTTGCTCCCATCCGCCTTGAATGTAAATCGTGTTTCTAATGTAGAAAATCCCGCTATACAAACCGCTAAACTTCGGCTTTAAGGTTTCTAAAAGTTCGTTAAATGCGGTTTGTTTCGCTTGCGTGATCTCGCTTGTAGCTTGTTGTTTTTCTTGCGTGATGTTGCTTAGCGCTTGCGTTTTATTGGTGTTTATTTCGTTATTAGCACTTTCTTTCGCTTCGTTAATGTTGTTTATCGCTTGCGTTTTATTGGCGGTTATTTCGTTATTAGCGGTGGTTTTCGCAAGTGTAAGCGCTTCAAGGCTTTGGGTTTTGTTTTCGGTGATTTGGTTATTAGCGTTTTCTTTGGCTTGTGTTATTGCTTCAAGGCTTGCGGTCTTGTTTTCGGTGATTTGATGGTTAGCGTTATCTCGTGCTTGGTTTAAAAAGATTTGATAGCTCGTTAAAAGCCTTGTAGTGGTTTCTATCAATTGATTTTCTAGCTTTTTAACTTCGCTTTTAATGTTCTCGGTGTTAGCGTTTAAGGTGTTGGTTACTTCTTGCTCGTTGGCGTGCATGCTCGCATTGAAATCGTTAAAAAAGTGCTCGTATTCTCGCATCTTGGCTTTTAAGCTCTCGCCTGCGTGAGTAAGCCACTCAATAGAATTTCTTAAACTGCTATCGATCTCGTTGGCGTTTTTAAAAAAATCCAAACTCAAAAGCACTTCTAAAATCCTAACGATGCCTTTAAGGCTTAATTCCACTTGATCCGTGAAAAGATGATTACCTTTTAAAGCGTTCTGTAATTGCTTTAATAGCTCGTTAGTGATTTCTTTCACTTCGGGCTGTTCGGTTAAATCTAGCGCGCTATTAGGCAAATTAGGGTAATTCATTTCAACACTCCGTGATTATCTATAAGAGAGAGGGTAACACGCATGCCCACAATTAAATAACTCACTAAGAAAAAAATAAGCGATACATTTTCTACATTAAAAAACATTTTTAACTTTTCATTAAGTTTTTTAATATTTTCCCATTCATCATTAGTTACTTCCATTTTTAAATCCTTTTCTAATTCGCTAACGCTGTCAAATTTTAAGCTTTTAGTGCTTTGAAAATCTTTCTGCTTGTTTTGCCACTCATA
This sequence comes from Helicobacter pylori, assembly GCF_009689985.1. Lineage (NCBI taxonomy): Bacteria > Pseudomonadati > Campylobacterota > Epsilonproteobacteria > Campylobacterales > Helicobacteraceae > Helicobacter > Helicobacter pylori. The sequence continues at coordinate 180,120 of NZ_QBAW01000003.1, forward strand.
AACTAAATAGCAACCTACCACTAAAAACCAAAACCACAAATGAGGCTTATTGGTAAAACTCACGCCCAAACACACCATATTAAGACCAAAAAAAAGTAAAAGCGTTTTGATGCGTTTAAGAAGCGTAGTTCTCGCTTCTAAGATCATGTCAAATGGTTTGATTTCTTTCATTTGTTTAATCCTTATTTAGTTTTTTTGTGGTATAGTTTCAAAATACATTAGCTTTATCAAATATGTCTAGCACTCAGCTCATAACTGATGGTCAATTGCTATTCTGAGATTTTGCTAATGTTTTCTTATAGATTAAACTATCCTTATAATTTCCTCTTGCTTTATACATTGTTTTTAGCATTAGTTCATTCTTAGCATTTGATACTTGCTCTACTACTACAAAAAATCCATTTGTTTGATTAAAACTCGCTACTACCGGCTGGTTTTGATTATCTTTTAGTTTTAAGGTTTCATTAGCTTGTTTGGATAATTCCCTATAATTAGCTATATCTTCATACGCTAAATTTTTGTGTTCTTTTAGTATATGGTTAATAGCTTGATAGTCAATAACCGCCCTTGCGTCGTTTGGATATTTCAAACTTAAATCTTTAGCAAAACTTGGCTCTATCTTTTCAACCGCTATTCGTTTATGATTTTTTTGAATGTATTCAACCGCTTCTGCGTTTAAATTTTGTATTCCTAAAATAGGCATACTGCTTCCAGTTCGTGGGCTTTCATCAATGAGTTTTTTAATTTCATCAAAAGATAGTTTTTTAACTGCTTCAGCTTTAGCTTCTTTCTCTGTTTCTTCTATGGCTTTCTTACTAGCTTCCTTACTCCCTTTCTCTTTTTCTTTTTGCATGTCCTTAACGGCTTGTATCAAGCGCTTTAACGAAGGGTTATTTTCGTTCGGCTCT